>NZ_JAWOUH010000015.1:0-100960 GCF_033339295.1 Vibrio sp. 704
ACCATTTGATCACATGACAAGATGTGCATCTACCTTAAATTTATGATTTTTATCAAAATCATTAGGGGATTCCTCAGAGCTTTGCCTTTATGATAGGCTCCGCCAGTGCGGAGCTTTTTCTTTTCTAACCTTTGGAACTTATCGTGTTGAGCAGAGTATTTAAACTTGGAACTGCTTAAGTTGATGTTTTTGATTTTCTGCTAAACCAGACAACTCTTGAGCGGCAGCAGCGGATTGCGTAATGCCAGTGACGTTCTGGCTCACTAGTTCATAGATGTTCGTTAAGTTGTTGTTGATATCAGCCGTGACCTGTTTCTGCTCTTCTGATGCGGTTGCAACTTGAGTGTTGATTGAGTTCAGATCGGCGATAGCATTACTGATATTAGCAAGTGATTGGCTAACTTCTTGTGTCAGAGCTTGGTTGTCTGACAACATGGCTAAGCTGGAATGCATACTTTCATTTGCGTGACCAGATTGTTGCTGTAGCTCTTCTATAATGGTTTGGATCTCTTTGGTGGACTCCTGAGTTCGCGCTGCCAGCATACGTACTTCATCGGCCACTACCGCAAAGCCTCGGCCACTTTCGCCCGCTCGTGCAGCTTCAATCGCTGCATTCAGTGCAAGTAGATTCGTTTGCTCAGAAATACCTTCAATCACTTCGATCACGCGACCAATGTGTTCTGATTGATCTTTTAGCGAAGTTACGACGGCAGCGGCTTCGTTAAGTTGTTCCGCCATCTTTTCACTTGCGCGAGTGCTTTCCCCAAACATGCTTATACTTTGTGAGGTTAACGTACGTGCTTGATTTGATGCACTATCGGCTTCTTGTGCATTGGTCGATACTTCAGCTGCGGTCGACTCTAGCTGATTGATCGCCGAGGCTACTTGCTCAACTTCTTGCTTTTCTTGATCCGAGTTGACGCTGCTTTGAGTCATAACAGTTGCTAACTCGGTTGATGCTGATGCCACATCTTCACTAATGCGAACCAATGCGCTTACAGTTTCACGCAGTTTTTCTATGGTCTGGTTTACATCTCGAGCCAGCTGAGACACTTCGTTTTTCCCGATGGCTTCGGCCTTAACTAGTAGGTTTCCCTTCGCGACTTCCTGCATCGTTACTTGAAGGTTACGAATCGGCGCAACGATGTAGCTGGCGAGTACCCAACTAATAAGTGAAGCGGCACTCAAGATCACCGCAAGCGAGACGGCGCTGTAAGTTAGCGTGGTTGAATGTTGTTCGCCATTCGTTTCGACTTCATCGGTGACGATTTGATTCAATTGTTTAGATAGTTTGTCGATGGCGTTGATCATCGCTTCGCCAGCTAATCGATACTCAGCCATTGCAGATTCGTACTTTTGATTGAAATCAGAGGTGGTGTAATCAGAAGAGTGTTTAGTGGTGAGCAGAGGTGTCATGGTAACGCGAGTGAAATCAACATAGTGATTCATGGCCTTACGCATAGCATTGACTTCATTTTGAACGCCAGGGAGATTGTCGATGGAGTTAAGAAAATCGCGGTTTTTGTTTTGTCGCTCAGAAAGCTCTTGGTTGAGAGACTGAACATCTTCGGCTCTAAATAGACTATAAATGGCTTTGATGCGCATGGCGTAAGTGTTGTCTACGATGCCGCTAAGTTCCTCTTTGTGAATGATTAGCTTATGGGTGGAAGCCGAAACCTTATTGAATGCTTGATCGAGTTTACCGATTCCGACACTTAGTCCAATGATGAGTAATATAACTGTGAATAGAACAGGTAGAAAAACCTGAAGTTTAATAGAAAGCGTACTAAGAAATTGACGCATGAGATTGACCCTCTATCGGTTTGATTATTATCTTTTTTATAAATAAGCATTTCGATTTTAATTGTTACATTCGCCAAATCAATGAGTTACTCATATCTAATTGTTATGAAATGTACCAAAATCGATGGGGTTATCATCTTGAACATGAGGCAACTTATAAAAACGTTACGTTCAAATTGAGAGAGGGATAAGTCGCGGAATTAATAGTTAGAAATGACAACGTGTCATAGAGGGTTCAACTAAGTGAAACACAACTGTCATATTCAAATTCTAAAGTGAGCACCGTTCAAGTGAAACACAACGGCAATAAAGCCACTTAAGGAAATTGTGATGAAAAAGACAGTAATCGGTGCAATCGCACTTCTAGGCGCAATGGCAGTGACTCCTGTTTCTGCTAAAGAAACTATCTCTGCAGTGGGTTCTAGCAGCGTAACTCCACTGATGGAAGTTTTCTCTGAAACGTACATGAAGAAGAACCCTAACGTATTTATCGAAGTTCAAGGTCCTGGTTCTTCAGCTGGTGTAAAAGCAGCGAAAAATGGTTCAGCAGACCTTGGTATGTCTTCTCGTAATCTAAAAGACTCTGAAAAAGAATCAACACTAATCGAAGAAGTGGTTGCTCGTGATGGTATCGCAGTGGTTGTTAACCCACAAAACAAACTGCCAGGTCTAACAGCCGAGCAAGTGACTGCAATCTACAAAGGCGAAGTATCAAACTGGAAAGAAGTCGGTGGTGCAGACAAGCCAATCGTAGCCATTACTCGTGACACGGCTTCTGGTACTCGTGGCGCATTTGAAGACATCATGTCTCTAAAAATGAAGATTTCTGGTAAGAAGGTATCAGCTATCTCTCAACGTGCTCAAGTTGCAAACGGTAACGGCGCACTGAAAACAATGGTTGCATCTAACCCATACGCAATCGGCTACATTTCTCTTGGTACTGTAGACAACACTGTTAATGCGCTAGCAATCGACGGCGTTGATGCAACGGTAGCTAACGTTAAAAACGGTTCTTACAAAGTAGCGCGTCCATTCCTTGTTCTTTACAAAGAAGGCAAGCCATCAACAGAAACGCAAAAATTCCTAGACTGGATGCTAACTGACGAAGCGCAAGCGCTAGTTGACCAAAAAGGTTACATCTCAGTTAACTAATCCCATCGGGACTCTAAAGTTTGCTCAGCCCAACGTTTCGGGCTGAGCCTTTTCTATCCATTGTGTTCAACGGCATTGCCCAGAACCGTGAGATTTTTAAATGACCATCGCAACAAATAGTGAAAAGCTTATGAATACTGACGCTAGAGCTATCAGCAAGTCAGGCCTACGCGAGAAGCGTCGTGTAGACTGGAAAGAGCGCATCTTCCACGGCTTGTTCCTAACGAGTGCCGTAATCGGCATTGTTTCATTGGCCGTTATTGCATACTTCATCGTTCGAGAGAGTATTCCGGCATTCCAAGAAGCAGGCGTATCGGGCATTGTCTTAGGACAAAACTGGTTACCACCTGCGCTTTACGGTGTCGCCACCATGATTGTGGCATCTATCGTATCGACGGCTGGTGCTGTCATTGTTGGGGTTCCAATTGGTGTTCTGACCGCCATTTTTATCGCTGAAATCGCACCAAAGCGATTAGCAGACATTATCCGTCCAGCGGTTGAGCTGCTAGCTGGTATTCCTTCAGTGGTCTACGGTTTCTTCGGTCTGGTTATTATCGTTCCATTGATTCAGAAGGTATTTGATGTACCTGCAGGTAATACTATCCTTGCCGGTATCATTGTTCTTGGTGTGATGATTCTACCAACGGTAATTACGGTATCTGAAACGTCTATCCGCGCTGTCCCTCGTACTTATAAAGAAGGTTCTTTGGCACTGGGCGCATCGAAAATCTACACCATCTTTAAGTTGCTCGTTCCAGCGGCTCGCTCAGGCATCATGACAGGTGTGATTCTGGGTATCGGTCGTGCGTTGGGTGAGACCATGGCGATTATCATGGTTATGGGTAACGCGCCGGCAATGCCAGAAGGCATCCTTGATTCGGCTCGTACACTAACTGCAAACATCGCTATTGAAATGTCTTACGCAAGTGGTGTTCACGCGAACGCACTTTACGCTACAGGTGTAGTACTTCTGGTCTTCATCATGTCGTTGAACGCTGTACTACTGTACCTAAACCGAGAAAAAGCGAAGTAATCGCTCGTTAAAGGTGACTATTATGGATCGCGCAAAACTAAAAAAAGCACGCCAGTTCAAAGATAATGTCTTTAACGCATTTGTCTGGATCTCGGCAGCACTAACGGTAGGTTTCTTGTTCTGGATTATCTGGTACATCCTATCAAACGGTCTACAACACGTAGATTGGAACTTCATTACTGATAACTATACGCGCACAGGTGAAGAGCACGGTATCTTCCCAATGATTGTGGCGACCATTTACATGGTTATCGCTTCTATCGCAGTGGCAGCGCCACTCGGTATCATGACGGCAATCTACTTGACCGAATACGCGAAAGTGGGCAGTCGTTTGGTGAAAATCATCCGATTCTGTACCGAGTCATTGGCGGGTATCCCGTCGATCATTTTCGGCCTGTTTGGTATGACTTTCTTCGTGGCGATTCTTGGCCTTGGCTTCTCGATTCTGTCGGGTGCATTGACGCTAAGTATCCTAATCCTGCCAGTTATCATCCGTACAACGGAAGAAGCGCTGATGGCAGTACCACAAACGTACCGTGAAGGCTCTTATGGCCTCGGTGCTTCTAAGATTTACACTATCTGGCGTTTGATTCTTCCGAGCGCAATGCCAGGTATCTTAACCTCGGTCATTCTAAGTATTGGTCGTGTCATTGGTGAGTCTGCTCCAGTATTCCTGACAGCAGGTATGGTTGCACGTATTCCGGATTCTTTATTGGATTCAGGTCGTACGCTAACCGTTCACCTATACAAACTGACTACCGAACTGTTTACCGTTGAAGAATGGAATCAGGCTTACGGTACGGCAACAGTGCTTATCGTAGTTGTTCTCTTGATCAACATGGTAACGAAACTGATTGCTAGACGTTTTAACACCGCAACTTACTAACAACACTAATTAAGAACGCACGTTAAAAGACACGAATTCAAGAATTAAGAGATTAAGACAATGAACAAATTTGATATTGAAAACCTAGACCTATTCTACGGTGACAACCAAGCACTGAAATCGATCAACTTACCAATTCCAGTTCGCCAAGTAACTGCACTTATCGGCCCGTCAGGTTGCGGAAAATCAACGCTTCTACGCTGTTTGAACCGAATGAATGATCTAATCGAAGGCGTGAAAATTACAGGTAAATTGGCGATGGACGGCGAAGATATTTACGGCAACATTGATGTTGCTGACCTTCGCATCAAAGTCGGCATGGTATTCCAAAAGCCAAACCCATTCCCGATGAGCATTTACGAGAACGTGGCTTACGGCTTACGTGCTCAAGGTATCAAAGACAAAAAGACAATTGATGAAGTGGTAGAGCGTTCGCTGCGCGGTGCTGCACTTTGGGATGAGGTGAAAGATCGCCTTAAATCACACGCATTCGGTCTTTCTGGTGGTCAGCAGCAACGTTTATGTATTGCACGTACAATCGCGATGGAGCCGGATGTGATTCTGATGGATGAGCCAACGTCGGCACTTGACCCAATTGCGACACACAAAATCGAAGAACTGATGGAAGAGCTAAAGAAGAACTACACCATCGTTATCGTGACTCACTCAATGCAACAGGCGCGTCGTATCTCTGACCGCACTGCGTTTTTCCTAATGGGTGAACTGGTTGAGCACAACGATACGCAAGTGATCTTTAGCAACCCTCAAGACGACCGTACTCAAGGCTACGTAAATGGTGATTTCGGTTAATCCACCGTATTTACAAGCATAACTAAATAACTATAAGCGATGGTAACTTTGCCCCTCTTGATGAGGGGCCTTTTTCTTTTTAAGTCGTAGGCTTAAAACATCTACCAACACAAAAATCTTGTAAATAAGTACAACTTTCCTCCCCAGTTTATAAAGCATGTAACTTATGTGAAACATGGCTTTAAAAGTGCTGAAGAGCTCTCGAATGTAACACTAAGTCTGATAATTTTGCGAATGACTTAACAGCTCAAATTTGAACGTATTGATTGCATATCATGGCCTAAGTAGTTTTTTATCGAGGATAAAAAAGTAGATTAGGTTGGTAGGGTGAGTTTAAGAAGTTTTACAAGAAAAGTGTCTTCAACGAGGGACCATCGGTTGCTAGCGGAGGCAATCTTTGATCATTTAGAGAGTCTGTTCTCCCCTCAAGCCCTCGCTATTTTTGAAGATCCTTCAATTAACCCTCGTCATTCAATGAGCTTCTCTCGCGGAGAGCTTTACCCAACCCAAAACTATCCTGAGACATTCTGGGAGTGGGCAAGTCAGTTTGATACCTCTGAAAGCATCATACCTCTGGCGATTAACACTTGTAACTGGAATCACACCCGAGATTTAGGCGGTGATAGTTACATCATGATGCTCGACAACACGCCTATCAAACGTACCTACCTACTGATTCAATCTGTACATGCTCGCACAGCACATAATATCTATGAAGAAAGTTACGACGCAATGCAGCTCGCAGCGGCGCGTTGGCAATGTATTCGTGCTGAAAAAAATGCCTCGAAAGAGATCAGGCACAGAGATATTCGTGAAGCGCAATATGTTGATGAGATTAGCCAACGCGAGCGCTTTATCGAAAATATGAAGTTAGTTCAGCAAGTTGCACTCGAAATCTCTAATCCTGATTCTTTAAAGGACTTGTATTACAAAGCCGTCGAAGCGTTACGTGAACGACTTGGGTTTGATCGCTCTACACTGATGCTTCTCGATATGAAAAAGCGTAGCTTCAGTGGTACATACGGCACGGATGAGTCAGGAATTACGATTGATGAATTTCACACACAATACGATTTACATCAACTTAGCGAGGAGTATATCACCGCGTTATCTAGCCTTGAGAGCAACTTAGTGATTGTAGAAGACGCGCCAATATACACAGCAGGCAAGGTCATCGGGCAGGGCTGGAATGCGATGTTGATTTTACGCGATGGCAATGAACCGTTTGGGTGGTTCGCGCTAGATAACTTTATTCATCGTAAGCCGATAACGGCATATCAAAAACAGATGTTGGACTCGTTTGGTTCACTCTTCTCTCAAATTTACATTCGTAAGCGCCAAGAACAAAACGTACGCATGTTGCATTCAAGCATGGTTGAGTTATCACGTTGCACTACTGTCAGTGGAGTATGCAAATCGGCCGTCACTTTCGCCATTAAAAATCTTGGTATTGATCGAATGGCGGTGTTTTTAACTGATGAAAATTGCTCTTACATGCAAGGAACGTGGGGTACCGATATTCAAGGTAACGTGGTGGATGAATCTTACTTCTTTGGCGAAACCCAAGATTTCTCTCTTATAAATCTGGCTCGCTCAATGCCAAACGAAGTCGCATTTGAAGAATCAGTGCCTATTTATCATGACTGTAATATTGTTGGCTTTGGTTGGGCTGCGATGACGGTATTGACTTCAAATAGCAGTGGTCCTATCGCCTTTATCGCTGTTGATAATTTGCTGACACGTGCGCCCTTAACTTCTCAGTTACGTGAAGTGATTCGTATGTTCGCGTCCAGCTTAGCTGAAGTATTGCAACGTACTCAAGCTCAAGAGGCGATTCGCGAACTAAACGAAAACTTAGAGCTGGAGGTTCAGAACCGAACAAAAGAGTTGGAGGAAGCCAATCGACAGCTTGAGGTACTTTCTAAGCTCGATCCTTTGACGCGTCTTGGTAATCGCCGCATGTTAGAACATGTGATGCAAAAATATTGTGCCCTAGAGTGTGAAGACGACATGTCGTTTGGCCTGATCCTGATTGATATTGACCATTTTGGCTTATTCAATAATCACTATGGTCATCTCGAAGGCGATATCGCATTGATGCGAATTGGCTATATCTTGGATCATCATACCAAAGGTGAAGATGAAGTTTTTTGCCGTATCGGAGGTGAGGAGTTTGCATTGCTCATGATTGGTTCTGAGCAAGAGGAGGTTCGACTGAGAGCAGAGTGCATTCGTCAGTGCATCGAGGGCGAGGGGATAAAGCATCGACATAACCCAGAAGGGGAGTTACTTACCGTTTCAGTCGGTTACTCCTGTTATAAAGCGAAAGGCAAAGACTTTAATTTCGACCATTTATATCAGTTGTCGGATAAGGCACTCTATCAAGCGAAGAATCATGGGCGAAATTGTGTAAGGCGATACGAATACGAGCCCCAAGTGTTTGTTGAGTGAGTTATGTTCATAAGAGCAACTTGATAGGGAAGGGGCGGCGGTTGGTGCTCTAGATAAAACCGCTAAAGCAAATTTGGCCGGATAAGAGAATGGGCAGCTCATGAGAGCTGCCATTGTTATCTAGTTATTTATAGCTTTTCGAGTTGGTGGTCGGTTTTCGTTACGTTTGCTTTGCCAAGGTTTTGAATTTTCGCTAGCAGCGAATCAGGGCTCCAAGGTTGTTGGTTGGCACTAAAATACGCTTGATTCATGGCATTAAGCTCTTGCTTAATTGCTTGTACGTCACCAGGGTTTAACCTGTCTTGATGAGTGGTTAAATACTCATTTACAGAGCGTTCAATTTTCGCAGCATCGCCCTCTTCGATGACTTTTTTTAGCGCGTCGATGCAAAGTGGTTGTTCAGTATTTGAAACCGTTCCACTCGCTGTTATTGACCGCTTTTTCCATGCCCAAATAGCGATTCCCAATGTCATTATCCAAAGCCCTAAGAAAACAAAGGTTAATGTTCGCCAGAGACTGTTTACATCGCCGCTTGATTCAGGACTAGGGGCTGACACTAAAGGCGCTGAAAGAGGCGATTCCGGCAACGTGATTAGCCCAGTGTCATTTTTCTCTACGTCTAATGTTAGCTCTGGTAACGTTGTTTTCTTCGCTTCATCATTTTGACTGTCCCACCAGTTCAAGTCGTATCCTGGTAAGGTATATTTCCCGGCCTCTGTAGGAATAATGACTTGCTTCACCGTCATGGTAACGGTGCCATCTCTCGCGCTATCGAACTTAGGTTGTTCGGGATACACGCGCAGTGAACTCGGGTAACTAATATTGACTCGTGGCAGATATTCGGCTTGTGTACCGCGAGCCTTAACTTGAATGGTTCGAGTGAGTGAAGAGCCTTGTTTTACTGTGTTGATTGCGTTAGTCGACAATAGATTACCTTGATCGTCTTGCCAGCTCTGTGTCATTTCTAACGCTGAAGCAGGAAGCCATTCACCTTTAAATTCGCTCGGAATCGGTTTGACCGTGATTGGCATGCGTTCCGCTTTGGTGTTGATAGGCATTATTTTGGTTGAGCCCGTCAAGCTGTCGCCATAAATATAAGAACCGGTCAGTTTAGGACCTATCAAGGTATAAGTGCCTGGTTGATTTGCCGTTAAGCGAAACGACTGCTCTATGACCGCTACTTCTAACCCATTTAAGATCTTCTGTCTTTGTTGTAAGCCACCCAGCGCCTCAAGCTTCATGCCTTCAATCTGCGGAGGTACTATTTGCGGGTTATCTAGGCGTCGAGTGTCCGCTTTAATTAGAAGTTGTATACGTAATGTTGCAGATTGCTGAGGGTAGAGCGTACTGTTGTCGACCGTAATATTGAAGCTAAATAGATCATCAAGATTGGGGTCTGTTTGGCTCGCGTTGACACGTAGTTTGATCGGCTCCGTTTTCATGCCATCAGCGGAAAAACTTGGAATAGTCAGAACACCTTCTTTCATTGGTGCAATTGAGATACTCCACTCGGTACGCACTGATTTTCTTCCGTTAATGTTATTGCTAGAGCGGCCATAACGAGGTTGACCCAAGAAGAAGTCTTTCTCTAGAACATTGAAGTCGATTGAGTCTGAGCTGAGCTCAGTATCTGAAATGATTCTGAGGTTAATCACTTCATTCTTGGCTACTTGTGTTTTATTCACACTAGCTTGAAGTGTCTGTGCCATCACCGAGAAACTGGATATTAGGCTGGCCACAAAAATAAAGACCAGTTTTACGCCTTTGTTCATCACAGGCTTACCACTCCTTTTGAGATTGTTGTGGAGGTTGTTTTTGTTGCGCTTGAAGTTGCATTTGCGCACGGATCAAAAAGCTTGGGTCGCGAGCACTTTCTACTGCTTCTAGTCGACGGAACTCAGGATCATCCTGATGCATTTTTTCGGGATGCGCTTTAGCCTGTATTGGTTCACCTTGAACCTTCACTTGCTTGTCATCTCGTTGCGGTTGATGTTGTTCCGTTTCTTGTTTTTCTTCTTTATTTTCAGAATCTTGCTGATTTTGTGACTGTTGTCCTTGCGCTTCTTTCCCTTCGTTTTGAGACTTTTGTTGCTGTTGCTGTTGCTGTTGCTGTTGCTGTTGCTGTTGCTGTTGCTGTTGCTGTTGCTGTTGCTGTTGCTGTTGCTGTTTTAGCTTTTCTTCTACAACCGGTAGGTTTTTCTTCGCGGCTTCAAAGTTAGGCTTTTCCTCTAGCAGTTTTTTATACAAATCAGCCGCATCTTCTAATTGACCATTTTGAGCGAGCGAGTTGGCGAGGTTATAGCGGCCGTTAAGGGAGGCATCATGAGAAAATGCTTCGATAGCGGCTTCGTAGTCACCTTTTTGATAACTGGCGGCTCCTTTCCAGCTTGGGTTTGTAAATAGGTTTTGCGCCTGTTCATACTCACCTTGCTTGTAGAGTTCCGCTCCTTGTTGGTCGGCATTTAAGAACGGATTAGCTTCTGCATGCGGTGTCCACGTTACTGGGACTACAGTCGCAACTACGATCCAAATCAGGCCGCGTCGAAACAGTAAAGCCGCAGGAAGAAGTAACAACGGCAGTAACCAAAAGCCACTGTTGAGACGAGAATCAGTTTTAACTTCTTCGCTTTGGGTCGCAGAAAGCTGGCTACCAATGTTATTAGTAAAGGCCGCGATATTTTCAACATCACGGTTGGTGTGCTGAATAGGAACAAATAGACCGCCAGTTTTATTCGCTAGCGTCTGTAGGTTTTTCAGGTTTGTTTTCGCTACGACGGTTGTGCCTTGTGCCGTTTTTAGCAGAGAGCCATCGGGCAGCGCGATAGGCGCACCGTTAGGAGTCCCGACGGCAAGAACAGAAATGCGAAACTTTGTACCTTGGACTAAATCTAACGCGCGAGACAGCTCTGACGTATCAAGATCATCCGCTAACACGATGATATCGCCTTGTTGCGTGCCGGCTTGAGAAAACTGGTTGATCGCAAGTTCAATCGCGGCAGGCAGGTTTGCTCCTTGAAAAGGCATCAGCTCTGGTGACAAATTTTCGATAATGCCCGCAAGCGTACTGGAATCAGTTGTCAGTGGACTTAAGTTATAGGCATCGCCAGCGTAAGCAATAAGTCCAGTGGCTCCCTCTTTCCATTTTGGCAGCAAATCGAGCGCCTTATAACGTGTTTGTGCTAGCCGATTGGGTTTGATGTCTGTAGCAAACATAGAGCGAGACATATCAAGCACCAAGATACGGTTTTGGTTTAACTCAAAGCTTGGTCGAGCATTGGACTGCCAGCTTGGCCCCGCTAATGAAATGCAAGTTATTGCCCAAGCTAAACCCCATAGAGTGAAGTAATGCTTAGACTGCGTGTTTTGTCCGAGCATCCGCGCTAGGTGAGGGGCAATCAGTGTGGATTTTTGGGCTCTAAATTTGTGATTAAGCAAGAGTGCGATAGGGATCACGATGAGCCCCAAAAGCCAATAAGGATTGAGGAAAATAAACTCAGCCATGTTTTCTCCTTAACAGGAATAACAATACCGATAATACAAATGCAGCGCTTAATGGATATGGAAACCATTCAGACTGTGGGCGCCAAGTTTGTGTGTCGCTAGATACGGGTTCTAGCTGGTTGATGGTGTCATAAATATTTTCGAGCTCTTCTGTATCTCGCGCTCGAAAATATTGTCCACCTGTCACCTCTGCCACTTTAGTCAGTGTTTGTTCATCTAAATCGGCTGCGGTGTTGACTTTGCGAGTCATGAAAAACTCCTTCACCATCATTTCACCAGCGCCCACGCCCACGGTGTAAATAGTGGCGTTGTATTTTTTCGCAATTTCCGCTGCTTCTAGCGGCTCGAGAACCCCTGCAGTATTGCTGCCGTCACTAAGCAAAATCATGACTCGTTGCGGAGCATCACTGTCTACAAAGGTTTTTGTGCCTAAACCAATACCATCACCAATGGCGGTTCGTTGACCAACCAAGCCGATGACGGTTTGATTAATCTGTTGCATGACGCTTTTGCGGTCTGCAGTGAGTGGTGTTTGCAAATAAGCATGGTCGCCAAACAAAACAACTCCGAGACGGTCACCTTTTCTCTTTGCTACGAAATCAGACAGAACTTGTTTGACTGCTGTGAGGCGATCGATATATTCGCCGTTGAGTTCCATGTCTTCCTGCTGCATCGAACCGGACAGATCGACGACTAACATCAAGTCCCGATATTTGGGTTGGAATTCAACGGGATCGCCAAACCAAACTGGACGCGCACAAGCGACGACAAGAAGGCCCCAGATCGCGATTGAAAGCGTTTTTTGCAGCGCTTGCTTAGGCTTGCTGCGATTCTCATTAGTTGGTAAGTACGCCAATTTGATCTCGGCTTGTTGAGATTCTTGTGGCAGGAACTTGTATACCAGCCAGGGGATGGGCAACAAAAACAGTGCCCACCACCAGACAAATTCAATGTTTAGCCATTGGGCAAGATCGGTTATGAGTGTTTGCTCAGTCACGGTTATTTGCCTTTTTCTTTGGTGGCAAAGCGTAGGTTATCCAAAAGACACAATCGTCTATCAAGCTTTGATGATGCCCTTGGGAGGAATTCTGATACAACGCTTCTTGCCACTGATGTTGTTTATCTACGAATCGAGTCTCTTTGGTATGGCTATCGAGAAATTTATACCAAGCGATTCCAGTTAATGGTGCGATCTCTTCACGCGGAAAGTAACTCAATGCTGCCTGGCGCAATATTTCCAGAGCAGAAGAGGGGGTATGAGGCGCGGTAGGTTGAGTTAAAAGTGTTAATGCTGTCTTTTTTGCGCGTAAGTGTTTTTTACGCCATCTCACATAAAGACAAATGCCGAAAACGAAGAGCAAGGTGGCTGCAAGCACCACCCACCATCCCCAAGCGAGCGGAAACCAATCCGGTGCGTTTGGCAAAATCAAAGGTTCAAGGTCTAGGCTTTGGTTGTTTGTTGTCATTATTATTACTGCTTAATAAATACTGCTTGTCAGTTTGTTAGCTTAATTGTGAAATTAAGGGCCAGCCACTTGATAGCGTGTTAAATGGAATTGCTATCGAATGGCATTGCTGCTTAATGGTTTCTTGATGTTGGGTAAAGTGGCTTTCGAGTTCTCTTCGTTGTCCTTTAGAGCCAAAGTTAAACCATTGACTATGCAGCCCATCCGAAGCTTTCACTTGACCTCTAAAGTCTGTTTCGCCTCTTTCTAACGGATCATAAAACTGAACAGCCCTTACGCTATTGTGTTGTTTGAGTCGACGTAGTTGTGCCAGTTCCGTTGGTGTTACGTGGGCAAAATCACTGAGCATAATCAATTCGCTGCCTTTTGGGGTGAGCGTATGAAGTGTCTCCAATACTTGTGCATACGGCAGTGTACGAGTGTCGTTGCTTGCAGTACGAGTTACTTGCGCATTATGTATGTCGACTATGGCGTTAAGAATCCGCAGCCCTTGTCTTTGTAAAGAGGAGGGGCGAAATTCAAGACATTGATGTCCGTCATCAATCACTGCGCCGATGCGATCTTTTTTAGCTAGAGTTAGCCAAATTAGAACACTGGCAAAGTGGGCCAATTGAACGGATTTGAGTACATACTTAGATCCAAAATGTAGACTAGAACTTAGATCAAGATAAAGAATGACCGCTTGCTCTTTATCTTCTGCAAACAACTTCGTATGTGCTTTACCGGTCCTAGCGGTGACTCGCCAATCAATGCTGCGAATATCGTCGCCAGGTTGATATTGGCGCACCTCCATAAAATCCATACCTCGCCCTTTTTGGCGACTGGTATGGTTACCACTCATCTGCGACCAGAGACTCTGTGCTGGTGGTAACCAACGTACAGATTGAGTGCGATATTGGAGCAGCTCTTCAAGGGTTAATGTCACCCCATTCGCATGAGGTGGTAATGAATGTGTAGCGGACATATCACTCACTCGTTTATGCACTGCCAACAAGGTTTAGCAGTTTATCGATGACCTGGTTTGCCGTAATGCCTTCAGCTTGAGCGTGGTAACTCAATAATAAACGGTGGCGCAGTACCGGATAAGCCATGGTTTGAACATCTTCCGGAGAGACAAAATCACGACCAGCAAGCCAAGCGTGCGCACGTGCACAGCGATCAAGAGCGATGGTAGCACGCGGACTCACACCCATTGACAACCATTTGTCCAACTCAGTGTCATATTCGTTGGCTTGACGTGTCGCCATAACTAAACGGACGATGTACTGCTCTATCGTTTCCGCCATATGAATATCCAACACTTCTTTACGTGCGGTGAATATATCGTGTTGGCTTAACATTGGGCGTTCAACCTTTGCTTCGCCTTTTGCTTCTCCGCGGTTAATACGCAAGATAGACAGCTCATGCTCCGCATCTGGGTATTCCACTTCTAAATGCAATAAAAAGCGGTCTAGCTGCGCTTCAGGAAGGGGGTAGGTCCCTTCTTGCTCTATCGGGTTTTGAGTTGCCATAACCAAAAACAACTCTGGCAGCGGGTAGGTATGACGACCTGCTGTGACTTGTTTCTCTGCCATTGCTTCAAGCATTGCCGCTTGTACTTTGGCTGGCGCACGGTTTATCTCATCCGCAAGAATAAGCGAGTTGAAGATAGGACCTGATTGGAAAGTGAATTCTCCGGTTTCGGGACGGAAGATATCGGTGCCGGTTAAATCGGCTGGCAGCAAATCAGGGGTGAACTGAATGCGGTGGAAGTCGCCTTCAACACAGTCTGAGAGTGATTTTACTGCACGGGTTTTTGCTAACCCAGGAGGGCCTTCAACTAAAATATGCCCATCCGCAAGAAGCGCAACAAGCAGTTGCTTTACCAGATCTTGCTGTCCGATGATCTGCGACTCTAAGTATTGCTGAAGAGTTTCGAAGTTAGATTTATGCATGCTTTGGACTCTCGGTATCCATGTGATTTTCGTGTTGAGTATTGGTCATTTTCCATGTGAAAAAAGTTCCAACGCTCTATTGCAATTTATCTTTTCAATATTGGGACGCTACAGAGAATTGCAAGTACGTGCTATCTCTGAAAGTGCTTATTTGACAGTGTGTTACATTTATTTTTCATAATATAATGAGAAATGCCTCTAGTTTTGTACATATGAGCCGATAAAGATTCCGTGGTGTGCGTGTCATGAGATATGCACCTGATTCCCCTTGTGGGGCCAATAACAAGTGATTCTTTTAAAAGGTCCGAATATGTTGAAACTTCATTCCTTGAGCATCAAACAGAAGGTTGTACTTGGCATTACGTTTGCTGTTCTAGCATCAACAATCATTGTTGGTGTTATGGCTCAGCGTCATGCGAGAGATGTATTGAGCCATCGTCTTATTGACATCGAGCTACCTGCGATGTTGCAGCAAATCAATACCGAAATTGACCGCGAAGTTGTCGAAATGCAACAAGCGGCAAAACAGCTGGCTACAAACGAATTTATTGTTGAAGCCCTATCTAATACAGACCGTGATCCGTCAGTAGAAGTTCAGTTGGTTCAGCAGCTCAATAACGTTAAATCACAGTATGGTCTTAATGATGCGTCGGTAGCGAATCGTCAAACGGCATATTACTGGAATCAAAACGGATTCTTACGTCAACTTAACCGAACGCAAGATGCTTGGTTCTTTGGATTTACGTCGTCTGGTCAAGAAACGTCCGTGAGTGTGTTCCAAGAGGCAAATGGCGAAGTGAAAATGTTTGCCAATTTCCAAGATCTTAATGGTACATCAATGTCAGGTCTCTCTAAATCTATGGGAGACATGGTTGCTTTGCTCAATGGGTTTAAAATTGAAGATACGGGTTACGTGTTCCTCACTAATGAACAAGGCCAGATTCAAATACACCGCCAACAAGGTAAGAACCAAACTTCTATCACTAAACTATTTGGTAGTGACGCAAGTGCGCTGTTGAACAAAAATAGCTTCAACCTAATTAATGTGGAGTTTGAAGGGCAGGATACTTTTGTTTCTAGTTTGTATGTTCCTTCAATGAACTGGTTTGTTATTGGCGTGGTTCCCGTTGATGAAGTATTCGCAGACCTGAATGCGACAGCTAAAAAAATGCTGTTTACGACCATCATTGTTGCCGTTGTATTCATCCTCATGGGCGTATGGTTAGCAAACAGCATTACGAAACCAATCCGACTGATTGCCGATCGTTTTACCGACCTTGGGCAAGGTGAAGGCGATTTGGCGCAGCGTATTGAAATTAAGGGTAATGATGAAATTGCTCAGCTTTCAAAAGGCTTTAATGGATTTATTGAGAAGATTCATGCCACGATGAAAGAGGTTGCTCTAACCAGTGGCTCATTAAGTCAAGCGGCAGAAAGTGTGTCAACGAAAGCAACATCCACACACGACAACAGCCAAGAGCAGCGTGATCAAACCATTCAAGTAGTTGCAGCTATCAACCAAATGGGTGCGACCATCAGTGAAATTGCATCGAACGCTGCTACCGCTGCTGATACGGCAAATCAGGCTTCAGATAACACTCAAACTGGTCGAGAAGTTGTGATGAAAGCAAAAGAGGTGATCAGCCGCCTAGCCGATGATGTTGAAACAACCAATATTGTTGTTACGCAGTTGGCGTCGACAACCAAAGATATTGGCTCGATTCTGGGTGTAATTCGTGACATCTCTGAGCAAACGAATTTACTTGCGCTAAACGCTGCAATTGAGGCTGCTCGTGCTGGTGAGCAGGGACGTGGTTTTGCGGTTGTTGCTGATGAGGTAAGAAACCTAGCTTCACGCACGGCTGATTCTACAGAAGAGATTCAGCGCATGATCAATCAGCTTCAAAGTGACGCACAAGACGCGGTAAGTGCTATGGAAGCGGGCAAAGCGGTCACCATAGAAGGGGTTACTTCTACCGATGAAGCAGTCGAGGTATTAATCAGTATTTCTGAACGAATCACCGACATCTCTGATCGTAATACACAAGTTGCAACGGCGACGGAAGAGCAATCCACGGTGGTGCATACCATTAATCAAAATATCGAAGAAATCAACGCGATAAATGAAATGACAACCGCGACAGCAGAAGAGTTGGCGGATGCAAGTCGCGATCTTCAAGCGCTCTCTTCTCGTTTAGACAAGATGGTTGGTAGCTTCAAGTTATAGAGTTGGATAGAATAGGCGAAGTTTAAAAGTTCAATCATTAATTTTAGGTAAGTACTATGAATGACTTCGAAAAAGAACTAGAGCAAATTTCTCAAGAAACCGCTCAGGAGCCAGAAGTAAAACTGCCGTCGCTAGAAGAGCAAAAAGCGATCGTCGCTGAGCTGAAAAAGCTGGAAGCGGAAGGTAAGCTGACGCCAGAAGTGTTAGAACAACACTTTGGTAAGTTTAACCAAAAAAACGCAGTTCCAATCCACTAAGTTAGGTGGTGTTTTGCCTCTAGCGTGCGTGATTAAATCACCTGCTCAAACACAAAAAGGGAGTTTATACTCCCTTTTTTAATGTGTGAAAAATGCTAATACCTCTCACATACTTGCCACTTAAAAATTATTGACACTTCAATGAGTTATTAATTAGTACTAGTGATTTTCATACTTGACAATACTACCGCTCTATCTAAATCTATTGCGTATTTCAATAAAAACGACCAAGGGAATGCGATCAGGATGGAGCAGCAAAAAAAAAGAAACGTTATTTTAATCACGGAGGGAAGTCTACAGTCATCTCTGTTGAAAGATGTATTGGAGACCAAACTCGGTATTAGTGTTGCTCTAATCACGCCAGATAATCTGATTCACGGAGTGTTACATGAATCTCTTGCATCAGCCATTATTGTTGATTGCAGCGTGATCACGGATGAAATTTTTCGCCGTTATGCGGAGTTTAAAGCGGCCAAGCAGAAAGACACGCTTGAAATCTTAATTAATTGTGAGCAATCCATATCGACAGAAGATCTCTTTGCTTGGCGTACTTTGGCCGGTATTTTCTATACCTCTGATGATATAAAAACGTTGCAAGTTGGTATTGGTAAGGTGCTTCAAGGAGATATGTGGTTCAGCCGTAAGTTTTCTCAGCAGTACATTACTTACCTTCGTCGACATTGCAAACCTATAAATAAGAATGTTTCCGCTATTCTGACCAAACGAGAGCAACAAATAATTACCTTTCTTTCCATGGGGGCGTCCAATCAACAAATCGCCGAACAATTATTTGTCAGCGAGAATACGGTAAAAACGCATTTACATAATATTTTCAAGAAGATTGATGTGAAAAATAGAGTTCAAGCACTTATTTGGGCAAAGGAAAATATTTCAGACAACTCGTTAACGGTGTAATGCTATTGCAATATTAGGTTGCCTAATTTAGTAAACTCTTAATAATTTCTGTGACCTGAATGTGTTAAAAGTGTTTCTTTTATGAGAAACACTTTTTTTGGTTCTCTTTTTAATAACTTTAGAATTTAAAAAAGTAGCAAATAACTTTACTCTGTGAACTAGCACTTACATATCAAACTAAGTGCTGACGATTAACTACTAATTTAAGAATGTTAAGTCACTGAAAGTATGAGAAACATTATGGAACAGTATATGGAAAAGCCTGAAATCCTAATGCTCACTCAACAAAGTTTACAGAGTGAAAACTTTAAGGAAATGCTTTCTAAAAATACAGAAACTAAAATAACGATCATTGATACTAAAAACCCTAGTTATCATGAACTCATTCCGGAACGCTACTTTTTGCTTGTTGATTTTTCAGTTGAGATTCCTTCCGAAACTTTAGTTTATTTAAAAGATAGTAATAAAGTGCTAGGAACCATAATGCTTAATCTAGGTTATGACTTAGACACAGAAGAACTCGCTTCTTGGCCTCATGTAAAAGGTATATTTGGTCCAGGAGATTCAATGGACAAGGTTTGTCAGGGATTAAAAGCAATAATAAAAGGGGATAATTGGCTGTCTCGAAGATTACTTGATCAGCTAGTAAATTATTATCGAGGCAGAGAAGTAAATAGCATTATCGAACCTGCTATTGAGGT
Organism: Vibrio sp. 704; assembly: GCF_033339295.1. Classification (NCBI taxonomy): domain Bacteria; kingdom Pseudomonadati; phylum Pseudomonadota; class Gammaproteobacteria; order Vibrionales; family Vibrionaceae; genus Vibrio; species Vibrio sp. 704. The sequence continues at coordinate 19,137 of NZ_JAWOUH010000015.1, forward strand.
TGAGCTTACTCGGCGTGAAGTTCAGGTTTTAAAAATGTTGAAAGAAGGTGGTTCAAATATGGAAATCGCTGATTCTTTATTTATCAGCGAGCATACTATTAAATCACATCTATACAATATTTTTAGAAAGTTAGAAGTAAAGAACCGTACGCAAGCTACAAGTTGGGCTAAGAGAAACCTGTAGTACTAGTATTAACTTGCTGTAATAAAAAGAAAATACTCTATAAAGTACTAAATTTTATATTTATTATTAAAATGTCAGTCTGAAATATCATCCCATATTCAAACTTATTCCTATTCAGTTGACTATTAGACTTCTCATGTCGTGACGAATCTAGTCAGACGTGGAACAGAAGGTCTATTCAATTAATAAGCTAAGAGGGAATAAAAATGAGCGCAAGTGACAATGACACGTATTTAGGCGATGCAGGTGTAAATAACCAATTTGCTGATTTCGATGGCGGCGATGATTTGTTTATCGGTTTTGGTGGTAATGACTCGTTTGTTGGCGGTGGCGGTAATGATTATGTGATCGGCGGCGACGGCGACGATCGCCTAACTGGTGGTGCTGGAGATGACATCCTTAGGGCTGGTACAGGAAACGACTACCTCGGCGGTGGTACCGGTAATGACTTGCTGTTGGGTTTGTTGGGTGACAATAAATTAAATGGTGGTGTCGGTGAAGATATTCTTGTTGCTGGTTCTGGTGACAACGTTTTAGTTGGCGGCAGCAATGGCGATAAGTTTGTGTTCACGGATAAGTTTGGTGGCCATGGCGAAGCCAAAGTTGTTGATTTCACCATTGGTGAAGACTCTTTGCACATCATTAGCGACTCTGTCACTGACTTTGGTGATTTAAGCTTTAGCTACGATGCAGTTGGGAATGCAGTGTTTACCGATGGGGCTGATCTAACAGTGAAACTTATTGGCGTGACTGAAACTGACATCAACACCTATGGTGCAGATCTGTTCGTAATCTAAACGACTGAAAATAACTCTGGATGGGAATTAGTTTGCGTGGCTCTGCCATGCTGAGGTGAACTAATCGGACACTCTAGAGCGATTTGAGGTTACCTTAAGCTAGGCGCTAGTATTTCTGGCGCCTACAATTTTCACGTTAAACGGAAGTAGTCGTGCAAAAAACGGTTTTCAAAGAAGTGAAACAAAAACTATGCACGCTTGCGGGCTTGCTGATCGTTTTTAGCCTTTTTATCAACTTATTGGTTCTCTCGATTCCGTTGTACATGCTTCAAGTGTACAACCGAGTTATATCCTCCTACTCAACCGATACTTTATTCTTGCTCACTGTCATCGTAATTGTCGCGCTGTTAACCATGTCCATCATCGACATTGCACGAGCACAAATGAGTAAATCTTTTGGTTATTGGATGGACACAAAACTCTCCGCTTTCATGCTCAAGCGCACGATTCAATATCAATCACATACTGGGAAGAGTTATACCTCGCAAACTCTGAGAGACATTCAGAACATCAAAAGCTTTTTGAGCAGTCAAGCACCTTATCCACTGTTGGATGCGCCCTGGACACCGCTATTTATTTTATTTGTGTATTTATTGCACCCGATACTAGGTCACATCGCGTTACTTGGATCTATCGTATTGTTTAGCCTAGGTCTGCTTAATGAGCTAATGACGCGTAAAACAATGCAAGAGAGCGAAGTCAGAGCGATTTCTCATATCAACAACGCAGAATTAGCCACGCAAAACTCCAATTCAATTCTCGCAATGGGGATGATGAATGCATTTTTAGAGAAGTGGCAGTCGCGCGTGAGCGAAGTGAATGTGCTTGAAGAGCGAGTTGCAGGTAAGTCTATCTACATGGCTAACTTTTCTAAGTTTGTGCGTGGCTCATTACAGATATTTTTACTGGGAGGTGGTGCATGGTTAGTTATCCAACATGAGATAACGGCAGGGGCGATGATCGCGAGCTCCATATTAATGAGTCGGGCATTATCGCCGATGGAGCAGGCGATAGGCACGTGGCGAAGCGCGATGTCTGCTAAAGGCGCCTATAAAAGGTTGAAAGAAATCGATGCGATCGTGCGCCAAGATGAATCAGATATGCCACTGCCTAAACCAAAAGGACACTATGAGCTTACCGGACTGGCCTATCGCCATCCTGGAGCAACCGAACCAGTGCTCTCATCGCTCAGCTTATCGATTCCTCCGGGTGTTGCTGTTGGGGTGATTGGCCCTTCTGGTACGGGTAAATCGACGTTTGCTCGGCTGTTATTAGGTACGGTTAAGCCATTAGCGGGTAAAGTGACTCTTGATGGAATGGAAGTCTCCGTATGGGCATCTGAAGATCGCGGCGTGCATTTTGGGTATCTCGCTCAAGAGGTGGAGTTATTTCCTGGCACAATTCGAGAGAACATCGCGCGCTTTAAAGAAGAAGACCCCGCTAAAGTCATCAAGGCGGCTCAACTAGCAGGATGTCATGAATTAATACTCAAGAAAAACAAAGGCTATGATTGCATTATTGGTGAAAATGGCCGTGGTTTATCTGGGGGGGAAAGGCAGAGAATCGCTCTTGCAAGAGCCGTTTATGGCGACCCTTCTATTGTGATTTTCGATGAAGCGAATGCCAACCTCGATGGTGAGGGAGAGGCTGCGTATCAACGTTTGATTGCCCATTTAAAAGCACAGAGTACAACGATTATCGTCATTGCTCACAATCCGAGCACGTTACGACAAATGGATAGGCTCTTGTATTTGGCTGACGGCCGAGTCAAGTTATACGGCGCTAAAGATGAAGTATTAAAACGTTTGATGGGCGAAGAAAGAACAGATATCCCAAGGGTAAGAAATGAGCAATCAACTGCCAACCGTTAATCAGAGTTCTACCGAGATCGTATATCGTTTTAGCCCCAAAGCGAGACTAAACTTTCGAAAACCAATTTTACTCGGTGTGGTGACCTTAAGTGTTTTTCTTGGAGGCCTTGGCTACTGGGCTGCAACAGCCAAATTAGAAAGTGCAGCGATTGCTTATGGTGATTTGTCAGTTCTCACTAAGCGACAAGAAATTCAGCATTTAGAAGGCGGTATTATTGAAAAGCTATATGTACAGGAAGGGGATTTAGTCGAAAAAGGTCAGTTATTAATTCAACTTTCTAAGCGTCAAGCTATGGCTAAGTTGGACTCGTTAAGTGGTCGTTTTATCCATACTCTAGCAAAGGAAAACCGTTTAAGTGCGGAGCTTGACGAGCTTCCAACGATTGTATGGTCTGATGATCTTGAAAGCATTCCCCGTGTCGATATCGTACAAGAAGCACAACTGGTTCAAAACAAGATCTTTGAAGCGAGAAAGCGATTCTTTGATAGTAAACTGAGTATCATTGAGCAGAGTATTTCTGGAGCAAATTTAGAGCTTGAAAACCTTCAGCAAACCAAAGTGATTGAGACGGAACGACTCAACTTTATTGCTGAAGAAATAGACAGCAACCAAGCCTTGGTGCAAAAAGGTTTCTCGGGAAAATCTACTTTACTTCAACTCAAGCGCTTAGCAGCGGAGGTGAGAAGTACCTTAAGCCAGTTAGACAGGCAATCGCTCACCGTTAGAAAAAGGTTAGATGAGAACCTAGCGCAAATTGAAGAGTTGAAGCTTGAAAGGCTGAATGAGATTGTCGAGGAACTACGAAACACCAAAACAGAAATTGTCGCAATTCGGGAAGAATATCGCTCCGCTCAAGATATTGTCGCAAGAACAACGATCAACGCACCTATTTCTGGTCGCGTAGTCAACATGCAAGTGTTTACCGAAAAAGGTGTGATTGGCTCGGGTGAAACGTTACTAGAACTGGTCCCGCAAGACGATAAGTTGTTAGTCGAGGCTCGTGTTAATCCTCAGGATATTGATTTAGTGAATCCAGGCCAGCAAGCGCATGTTCGTCTGACCGCTCTGAATGCACGGACGTTGGCACCTTTAGACGGTACAGTGCTGACGATTTCTGCCGATAAGCTCTCGCAAGAAAACCAAGAAGATTTTTATCTCGCTAGAATTGCAATTTCACCGGAAGATGTGACAAAACATCGTTTAACCTCAGGTATGAATGCCGAAGTGCTTATTTTATCTGAGCCACGAACGCCATTGAGCTACCTAATAAAGCCAATTACAGAAAGCATGAATCGCGCCTTCAGAGAGGAGTAATTTCAAAAAGACTTGAGTGAGCACGGACAACAGACAAAATAATTTGTTATCGTTAGCTGTTACTGGGCCGTATTTTTATTCGAGGGAGCCGTGGAATGGAGAAAGTGCAGTTAGTTGTCGATTTTCTTCTCACTCATAAATTGATTTTTACCGCACTGATCTTTGCGATTATGTGGTTAATTCGTCGTGCAATTTTATCGATGATTCGTGGTGATCACGCTTTTCTCTCAGAAGATCAGCGTAGTTGGATGTCCAGAACTAAAAATGGCACCTTTGCTGTTACATTACTGATTTTATTTATTTTATGGCAATCAGAAATTAACGAGTTTGCTCTGAGTGTAACGGCGATTGCCGTTGCCATTGTAGTGGCATCCAAAGAAATCATTTTGTGTTTTACGGGTTCGATTCAAAGAGCAAGTTCACGTTCTTTTCGCGTTGGGGACTGGATTGAGGTCGGGAAGTTATGCGGTGAAGTGATTGAGCACAATATGATGGCGACGGTGATTCAAGAGATCGACCTGCATCATGGGCAATATCATTACACCGGCAAAACAGCGACATTGCCTAATAGTATGTTCTTTACCTATCCAGTAAAGAACCTCAACTTCATGAAGCGGTACGTTTACCACAACTTTTCTGTAGTGGTGAAAGACTTCGTCAATTTGTATCCACTGCTACCGATTTTAACTGATAAAATTGAAGAACATTGCAGTTACTTTGCTGATGTTGCACATCGTTACAATGCGATGATTGAAAAACATGCCGGTGTTGACCTTCCTGGTTCTGAGCCACATATGCATATTTCTAGTAACATTAATGGTGAACAAATTCTGCACGTGATGATTTTCTGCCCAACCGATAAAGCGAACCACTTAGAGCACTTAATTCGTAAGGACTTTATGGAACTTTATGAGCAACGTTTTCCTGTAGTGCGAGAAGAATAGAGCATCGTACTTCGCCTTTAATTTCAAACCCCGCTATCAAAATAGCGGGGTTTGTTTTTCTTAGCGTATTTTTAGGCTGTAACAATATTCCCAACTTAGCTGAATTTACTCTTCAGCATTAAAAATAGGAAGTAAGTGCTGCCTATAATAGCGACCAACGTGCCAGCTGCGACCTGACTTGGATAAATAGCGATTTGTCCTAGCCAATCTGCCCACAACATTAGGGTTGCGCCAATTAAGGCACCGACACACAGTTGCTCTTTCACTTTTCTTGCTCCTAACATCATCGCCATATGGGGAGCGACCAAGCCAACAAAAGATATTGGACCAACTGTAGCGGTAGAAAAGGCGCATAACAAAGCAACGATGGTGAGCATAAGCGTATTGGCTACGGTAGGGTTAAGCCCTCGTGCATTTGAGAATTGTCGCCCGATGGAAATTAGTGTTAGCCAACGAGAAATCGAGAATACAGCGGCAAGCAGAACTATTATGGCCAAAAATAGCATCAGTGCGGTGTCGGCTGTGACTCGATAAATAGAACCAGTTAGCCACAATAAAATTTTGTAACTGTCACCAGAACCTTGAGCTAGCGAAAATTGAACGAGGGCTTCTAATAGTGCCGTTAGTGCGATGCCGGACAACACGAAGTTAGATGGATTAAAATGGCTTCGTTTACCGATAATCAGCAATAACATCAATACGGACATACTTCCGAAAAAAGCGATACCCCAGCTAAATGCGGAGAGAAGCGACCCAGCGATGACTCCTGTCGTTATAATGGCAAACGTGGCTCCGGAAGACACACCGAGAATATCGGGACTTGCCAGAGGGTTATAAACAATGCGTTGCAAAATGATTCCGGCAACGGATAGCGCAATACCGACAGAAAGTGCGGTTAACATTCGCGGCCAACGCAATTGCCATTGGAACTCACCTGGCACAGACCATTGAATTCCGTTTATACCATGGGTAACGAATGAGTAAGCTAGAATCCCAACCAGACTGAATAGCGCAATGCTGCATACCGCGCGTTTAGAAAGCGCCGTTTTTCCTTGGCTCATTGAAAGGTTAAGTTGATCGGTTGCCGTCAGCTTTTTACGAGTAAACCAAATTAAAGCGGGAGCGCCAATAGCTGCAGCCGCTACACCGCTAGGAATGGTTTCCTCTAACCATAAGCTCAGCGAGATAGCGGCAGAGTCTGTGATGATTAGTAGCATTGCGCCCAAAAGCATGCTGCTGATCAATTCGTCGCGCGGTGTTCTTGCCCCCATCGCTCTGGCAATATTGGGTGTCAGTAATCCGATGAAGCTGATAATACCAACTGCGGTGATGGAGGCAGATACCAGCCAAATACCCATCACCATTAACGCACCAAACGCGGGTAATACCGCTAAGCCTCGGGCTGCTGCGCCTTCTTGTCCTAGTTTCATTAAGGTCAGAATACGTGGTGCGACGATCAAAATTACGATTGCGATAGCGCAGCGAGGCAATAACCACTCAAACCAATCCCAGCTGTATTGAGAAAGGTCTCCGGCTCCCCACATAAAAATATTCTGTGCGAACTGGGCGTTTAAAATAATAATGGCTGTGGCGATAGAACCGAGCAAGATATTGATCACCATCCCCGAAACGACCAACGGCAAACCTGTCATATTACGCACGCCTGCAATTGATACGATCAGGCCAAACGCCACTAAAGCCCCAACCATTGCGGCTAATGCAGAGTAATCGGCGACCCAATCGACGAACCAAATGTTTACCACGACTAATGCAAGCCAAGCACCAGAAGAGGTGCCAAGAGTCAACGGCGAGGTGAGGTTATTCTGCGTTAATTGCTGCATTAAGCTGCCGGTGAGACCAAGCATGGCACCAACAAGCAGGGTCATACTTAACCTAGGAAGCTGCGCTTGCGTAAAGAATACGTCACGAAACTCGGTTGCTACCTCTGGTTTTGTTAATAATTGCCATTGTTCGAAAAGTGATAAATTAGTATCAATTTGTAGGCTAAAGACGCTAAGTAACGTAATCAGCGCCAGATAACCAATATAATGTTTCGTTCTCATTGTTCTGGTGCCAACTCTATTAGACTGTCGGTAATCGCTTCAGCGGTGTATTGCAAAGACATGGCACCGCCATACGCCCACACTGCTCTGACTGAATTTACCCGCTGCTTTTTCACAAACGGCATCGCTTGCCAAAGTGGCGACTCTTTCAGTTTTCGTTCTTCTGGGAAAGGTTGTACGTAGAGAACGTAGCTGTTTTGAAGGCTCTGAAGCCGATTGATTCGATCTTGCTTTACTCCCCACGCACGTGGGTCCTCTTTAATTGGAGCCTGTAATCCCAGTTTTCTAACCACGTAGTCAGTGGTGGAGTTTTCGGTTGCAAGTAATACAGTATTCGGAGTTGAAAATCGCATCACAAGAACGCTGAGTGGAGCAGAGTAATAGTGGCGAATTCGCTGGCGCATCTGCGCAAATGAAGCATCTAATTCTGCCAATTTCTGTTCAGCAAGTACCTCTTTATTGAATAGCTTGCCGAGCGTACGAAAGTGACGAATGGCCGTTTCAGCTGCGGCCTCATTTTCAGAAAAATTAGGTAAATAGATTACCGGAGCAATTTGTTTGAGTAACGGAATCAAGTCTTGCTGTGGAGACGCAGCAAGGATGACATCTGGTTTCAAACTGGCTATTTTTTCTAAGTTGGGCTCTGCTCGGGTTCCAATATCTTCAATTGACTCTGGTGCGGTTGGATTGACTACCCATTGGCGGTAGCCTGGTAAATTTGGGGCTGCGATTGGCTCTACGTTTAGCGCCAAAACTTGTTCTAAGATGTCCCAGTTTAAGGCAACAACGCGTTGTGGCGCTTGCTCAAAACTATGCTCACCATATTGATCAGTAATGGTGATTTTTGCATTTGCGTTGGTCATAAAAAATGCCGATAGGAAGGCAGATTGCATAACCAAAGTAAGTAAACGAGCTATTATGCGCATACAACAGCCACCTTTTGGCTCGCTAATGTGTTAGCCGGGCTTGGGTGTTCAATCAGCTTAATTGGTGACTCATATAGTTTAGAAAGGCGTGCCTCGTCTAACAACATGTCGGCGTTGCCTTCGAAGGCAATTTTACCTTTTTTGAGCGCAACAATGTGGGTGGCGTAGCGCAGTGCTAAGTTCAGATCGTGCAGGATCACGATAATGCCTACATTCTCGGTTCGATTCAGTTCTGCCAGCAGCGCCATTAGTTGAAACTGATGGTGAACATCGAGCGCCGAGGTTGGCTCATCGAGAATTAAAATTGGCGATTGTTGAGCCAGTAGCATAGACACCCAAGCACGTTGGCGCTCACCGCCCGATAAGTCATCCGCCAAAGCTTGAGCAAAAGGTGTAACCCCTGTTCGTTCCATAGCCTGCGTGATGATCTGTTTGTCTTCGGTTTTCCAACGACCAAGTGCCCCACGCCACGGAAAGCGACCTAAGCGCACTAGCTCTTCGACCGTTAAACCAGCTGAAGAGGGCAGCTTTTGTGGCAAATAGGCGATCTGTTTTGCCAACTCTTTGGTTTTAAGTGATGAAAGGGAAGTATCGTTTAGTGTTACCGTGCCTTTATCTGGTGGCATTTGACCAGAAAGCAGGTTCACCAGTGTCGACTTACCTGAACCGTTATGGCCTAAAACGACCGTTAGCTCATTTGTTGGGATGTTAAGTTGTTCGATGCCGAGGATCTGACGTCCACCTCGCACGATCTCAATATTAGACAGTTGAAACATGGATGGCTCTTAGGAGAAAACTCCCCTCAATAGAGGGGAGTAGAAGTACAATTACCAGCGGTAGTTTGCGTTTAGCATAACAGAGCGAGACTGGCCGTAGTAACACCAGTAATCGCAACCTGAAACAAACTCTTTATCTAGGATGTTGTTCACGTTTAGCTGTGCTTGCCACTGTGAAGTGATGTCGTAAGTGACTGACGCATCCCAAAGAGTGACAGAAGGAACCGTTAGGTTCGAGCTCTTAGGGTTATCTTTTGACTCACCTACGTAGCGCACACCAGTACCGATATTGAGGCCTGGAATCAGGCTGTAGGCGCTGTAGTCTACCCATGCAGACGCTTGATGCTCAGGAATAAGTGCGGCTTGTTTTTTACCTTGGCCAAAGCTCTCATCTGTTTTCGCTTTAGTGTAGGTGTAGCTTGCCATCAGTTTTAGATCGTCGGTTAGCTGCGCCGTGCTTTCTAGCTCAATACCTTGAGATGTCACTTCACCTGTTTGTGTCGCAATCCATGTTGATGGGTTAGTGACCAACGCGTTCTTTTGCGTGATGTCGAACCATGCAAGGTTGATAAAGCCATCCATAAAGCTTGGCTCATACTTTACACCCACTTCTACTTGCTCGCCTTCCAGCGGTTTGTAAAGTTCATTGGTTGCCGCATCAATAGTGCTGATCACTTCAAACGACTGAGAGTAGTTTGCGTAAGGTGACAGGCCATTGTTTGCAAGGTACATCACACCCGCACTTAGAGAGAGCTGACCATCATCACGAGATTCACTTTGATCAACGGTAGCGCCTTTGCCAGAGTTTTCTGTTTTCACCCAGTCGTAACGAGCACCTATGTTACCAATCCACTGTTCATGCAGTTTCAATTGGTATTGTGAATAGAGACTTGCTTGAGATTTCTCAATCTCACGTTTCACGTTGTTGGCAGGATCAAGAGGGGTGAAGTTGCCGTAAACTGGGTTCCACGGGTTGATAGTGCCAAATGCATAGTTGTCTTGCTCGTCGCCATCGGTTTTGTGGAATTGCAGATCCATACCGATAAGCACTGTGTGCTCTGCGTTGTCTGTCATCCAGTTGCCGACAGCATTGTTATCGAACGTAATGCTCTGGTTTTTTCCGTCACGGAATACGATGCCTTGCGTTAACTCTTCTTTCGCTGGATCGTTGTTTGAGAACGCGTAAGAGCTGCGCAAGTACAACTCATTCGAACCGTAGTTGAGGTTTTGCGAGAGTGACCACATGTCATTGATGTCGTGCTCTAGTAAGTAACCTAGAGAAAACTGCGTGCGTTCGTATTTATCGTAGTTTGGCTGACCAAGGTTAGTCGAAGGATCGATTTTGCCAAAGTTAGAACCAATCAGAGTACCTGCTGCCGGGAAGAATGGGTTAGTTGGTACACCGTCATCATGAAGGTAAGTTGCCAAAACGGTCAGCATTGTACGGTCAGAAATGTCGAACTCGACACTTGGCGCTAGGTAGAAACGCTCGTTATTTGTGCCGTCCAGTTCACCATCTTGGCTTGTCATCAAGCCAACCAAACGATAGCGCACAGTGCCTGCGTCGTTTGCTTCGTCAGCAATGTCAAAACCTACGGATTGGTGTTGGTTGTTGCCAACTTCGACTTTTACTTCGCCTTGAGGCGTAAACGTTGGTTTTTTCTGAACAGCATTCACGATACCGCCTGGTGCCGATTCACCAAACAGAATAGCCGATGGACCTTTAACGACTTCTACACTTTCTAGGCCGTAAGGTTCGACCAACCATGTGTAGTAACCATCGCGGAATAGGCGGTTGCCGTTTAGGTAAGTCGCTGCATCAAATCCACGAACTTTGAACCAATCAGTGTCGTTGTCTGCGCCATAAGGCTGAGCGGTTACACCAGACGTGTAGCGTAATGCTTCATCTAGCTTTTTCGGTGCACGAACACGAAGTTCATCTTCAGAAATGATAGATACGCTGCGCGGCGTTTCTGCTGCCGGGGTTTCTACTTTAAGTGCTTGCGCGGTGACCGTTATGGTCTCCATGGCAATCACGTCATCTTGTACGACGTCTTCTTGAGCTTGTGCTGTGAATGCAACCACTGCTGTAGGTGCTAAAGCACAAACCAACGCGTTGCGGATAGCGATGGTCAGTGAGTTATTCTTTTGCATAAATCTATTCCCGATAATTATGATTAACGCTAAGCTTAATTGTAATTATTATCATTTGAGCTTTTGTTTCGGTATTTTACTGACTTTTGTATCAAAAGATAGTAAAACGTTCGCAAATTCATTCGCGGTACCTAAAGTCATTGTTATGTTCAATTGGTTTGAAAAACTGACCCAACCCTTTCCCCAGATGGAAACCGAAAAGCCACCGAAGACGCTATTTGGCTTTTGTCGTTTTTACACTCGTGGCTTTGAAGCCCCTTTACTCGTTATGGCTGTGTTCAGTGCGCTTATTGCCATTACAGAGGTGACGCTGTTGCGTTATATGGGCGAGCTCGTCGATATTCTCTCTAATCAAGATCGCGCAACATTCTGGCAAGACCAGGGTGATCGCATGCTAATGATGCTGTTCTTAGTGGCGGTTGTGATGCCAGCTCTCGGTTTTGTCCACTCAATGGTGATGCACCAAACGTTATTGGGTAACTACCCGATGTCTATCCGTTGGTTGATTCACCGTTACTTGCTAAAACAAGCGGTTGGATTTTTCCAGCGTGACTTTGCAGGCCGAGTTGCGACCAAAGTGATGCAAAGTGCGTTAGCGGTACGAGAAACGGTCATGAAGCTGGTGGATGTACTGGTTTATATCAGCGTTTATTTTCTTTCGATGCTCTGGATGATGGGCGAAGCCGATGGTTTGCTAATGTTGCCTATTGTGATTTGGATAGGAATGTACGCGGTTATCCAGTTCTACTTTATCCCTAAAATGAAACAAGTAGCGACAGAGCAAGCGGATGCTCGTTCTGTAATGACTGGGCGCATTGTCGATTCTTACACCAACATATCTACCGTAAAGCTATTCGCGCACTCGCAACGAGAGTTGGAATACGCAGAAAGCAGCATGAAGCAATTTTTGGTGACGGTTTACCGCCAAATGCGCATGGTGACTTGTTTACTGTTTAGTGTGGATGCCATCAACTATTTGCTGCTGATGTCTATTAGTGCCATTTCGGTTTATCTATGGCTAGATCACGCTGTAACAATTGGTGCTATTGCGATTGCCATCAGTATTGCGTTGCGCGTACAAGGTATGTCGAAGTGGATCATGTGGGAAGTTAGCGCACTGTTTGAAAACATCGGTACAGTAGTAGACGGTATTAATACGATTTCAAACGATGTTGAAGTGAAAGACGTACCAAATGCTAAGCCTTTGCAAATCTCTCAAGGTGAGATCTGCTTTGATCACGTAGGTTTTAACTACAGTGATGAGAAGGCAGTATTTGAGAACTTGAATCTGACTATCAAACCGGGCGAAAAAGTCGGCATTGTCGGTCGCTCTGGGGCAGGTAAATCCACGTTGGTCAACTTGTTGCTGCGCTTTTACGACGTAAATAGCGGTAAGATTTGTATTGATGGACAGGACATTTCTCAAGTCGAACAAGAGTCTCTTCGCCAACACATCGGTATGATCACGCAAGACACCTCTTTGCTGCATCGTTCAATTAAAGAGAACATTCTTTACGGTGATCCAGATGCTTCAATGGATGCCGTTATCGCAGCTGCTGAGAAAGCACATGCTCATGATTTCATTCAATCTCTACGAGACGAGCAAGGTAACGTTGGCTATGACGTTGAAGTGGGTGAACGCGGTGTGAAGCTGTCTGGTGGTCAGCGTCAACGTGTGGCGATTGCTCGCGTTCTGCTGAAAAACGCGCCAATTTTGATCATGGATGAAGCAACGTCTGCACTTGATTCAGAAGTAGAATCGGCAATTCAAGAAAACCTTGAAGTTCTGATGGAAGGAAAAACAGTGATTGCGATTGCTCACCGTTTATCAACGATTGCCGCGATGGATCGTTTGATTGTAATGGATGACGGCAAAATCATTGAGCAAGGCTCGCATTACGAGCTGCTGCAATTGGGTGGTGTTTACGCTCAGTTGTGGAAGCATCAAACCGGCGGATTTTTGTCTGAGCAAGGTGATGCTCAACTGCAAGTCATCTAATATGACGCTACACGAAAGAGGAGCAAATGCTCCTCTTTTTTGTGTCTGTCGTTTATACCGAGTAAGTAGGCGTTAATGGGCAACGTTAACTTGTGATTATTCATTGAGTTAGGCCAACTTAATGATGGTTATGTTTATAACTCACTGTCGTTATTGAATTTTTTACGCTTTTTTTACGCGAACTCCGAATGGGCTTTTGCTAAAGTTTTCTACATCGAATTTTGGTTGATGTATTTTATGTTTGTTCAATGGCGAGATAACACCTTTCTCTTTTCTACTACCGTGATTGTTGGCGCGGTTGTCGTCTCATGGTTGTTAGACCAACTGTTTGGCTCTACAGCCGCAGTCCTGCTGATTTTACAGTTAGCGGTCGTGGTGGTGGCGTTTCAATGCAACTCGCGATTCGCTTATGCGGCGGCGGTGATCGAAGCGTTGAGCTTCAACTTCTTTTTCACGACGCCTCGTTACTCTTTGCAGATGTTTCGTCCGGAAGACATTTTTAATTTAGTCGTGTTTATGGTGGTGGCATTTATCACCAGCACCTTTGCGGATCTTTATCGTCGCCAGCAGGGAGAGTTAAAACAAACCAAGCTGCAAAACAGCATCCTGCTATCGGTGTCCCATGACCTACGCACGCCGCTGGCAACCATTATTGGAACATTGACCACACTCAACGAGTACATGCCCAAGCTCAATGACTTAGAGCGCAAAGAATTGCTCGACAGTGCGACTTCAGAAAGCCACCGTTTGCACCAATATATCGAGAACCTTTTACAGGCGACTAAGCTCCAGCATGGCACATTAAAAATTACCAAAAAAGATGAGCTGATTGCAGATATTGTGCGGGATGCGGTTTCTCGTTTGCCGAATTACACTGAGAAAGTTTCCATGAATATGGATGATTCCGTTGGTTATTTATCAGTAAGTCGTTCGCTAATCGAACAAGCGATTTTTAATGTGTTGGATAATGCCATGCGATTTTCACCAGAGAATGAATCTGTTGAGGTTTCACTTTCTAAGCAGGGTTCGTCGTGCGTGATTGATGTTCGGGACATGGGGATTGGCATCAAAGCTGAAGATGCGGAAAAAATATTCAGCCTTTTCTATTCCGGCGCGAACAACAAATCGGCCGATTCAGGCACCGGAATGGGACTCGCGGTTGCCAAAGGCATCATCACCGCACACCAAGGAGAGATTCAATCTATGCCAGTATCAGAAGGGACGCTGATCCGCATTCGACTTCCACTCAATCAAGGAGCAGAGCAGGCGTGAGTTACAAAGTTTTAGTCGTGGACGATGAGCCTCGCATTCATACCTTTATTCGAATTTCGCTGTCTGCTGAAGGGTTTGATTACATTGGCGCGAGTACCATTGCAGAAGCCAAAGCGTGTTTCGAAGCACATTCGCCGCACGTCATTCTGCTAGATTTAGGCTTGCCCGACGGCGATGGGAAGGAGTTTCTCACTACGCTTCGTCAGACGTATAAAACGCCAGTGCTAGTGCTGACGGCTCGCGATCAAGAAGAGGAAAAAATCCGCCTTTTAGAAGCGGGCGCGAATGATTACTTGAGCAAGCCTTTTGGCGTAAAAGAGCTCATCGCGCGCATCAAAGTGCTGGTTCGAGATTTGGTGGATGAGCAATCCATCGCTGATGAGCTGGTGGCTGGCCGAGTCAAAATCATCAAAAGCACTCACCAATTTTGGTTGGATCAGAGGGAAATTCCACTCACCAAGAAAGAGTTTTCTTTCATTGAACAATTGATTCTCAAGCCGGGAAAACTCATTGAGAAAACTCATTTGCTAGCGGTGATTTGGGGAAAAAGTCATGTCGAAGACACTCACTACTTACGCGTGTTAGTGAGTCAACTACGCAAAAAACTGAACGATAGTGCTGACGAACAGCGGCTATTAAAAACCGAGCCGGGGCTGGGTTATCGTTTAGTGCTTGAGACGTCCAAGCACCACTAAATTCCAAATTTAATCAACGTTAATGCCAAGGTTTAGTGCTGGTTATCGGCACTCGAACAGGATTCGTGTTGCCTATTTTTCGTGACGGAAAATCAGCCTAGCCCTTAGCGCATTAGCATTTTCTATACATAAAACACAGTTAGGGATTGATATGGCTCACTTTACAGTAATTGGTTTAGGGCGATTTGGCGTTGCCGCTAGCTTAGAACTTATTCATCTTGGACACACCGTAACGGGGGTGGATAGCGACCCGAAAATCGTCGAGAAATACGTCGAAGAGTTAACGCAAGCGGTCATATGTGACGCAACAGACGAAGGTGCACTCAGAGAGTTAGCGTTAGCGAACAGTGATGTGGTGTTGGTGGCGATTGGCGAAGACATGCAAGCCAGTTTGTTGTGTACGCTGGCGCTGAAAAATCTGGGTGTGAAATCTATTTGGGTCAAAGCGAGCACCAAAGCACACCACACCATCGTGTCTAAGCTTGGTGTACAACGCATTATTCATCCGGAAGAGGAGATGGGCGTAAGAGTCGCGCAGGCACTCAACTATCCGATGGTGAACAACTATTTGGAAATGGGGCATGGTTTGTATGTGGTGGAAATCCACGTTAAATCCAATCTGCACGATACGCCGCTTTCTAAGTTGATCAGCCGAGGCAGTTACAACATTCAGCCTATCTTGGTGAAGCGCGAAGAAGCCGTCTACACCAATATCAATGATGAGTTTGTGCTTAATGAGTTCGACACGCTGTTGCTTTGCGGTAGTCGCGCTGAGCTGAAATACGTCGCTCCAAGGTTGGTGTAACATGGTTTTGTGGCATCCCTCTGTTATCCCAATCGAGCGAAAACCCAAAGCGGGCAAAAAATTGTTGGGCGCACCGCCATTAATACTTAGCCTCAGCTTTGCGTGCTTGATCATGCTCGGCACGGTCTTACTCAAACTGCCGATTGCCACCACAGAGCCCATCACTTGGATTCAAAGCCTGTTTACTGCGACATCGGCCATTACGGTGACGGGATTAGTTGTGGTAGACACGGGCACGGCGTTTACGCCTTTTGGGCAAGTGGTTATTGCTTTCCTGATTCAATGTGGTGGCCTAGGTTTGATGACGTTTGCTATCGTGACCTTGCTGGCTCTGGGCGGAAAAATTGGCTTTTTGGAGCGAGCAGTCGCGAGAGAGGCGTTCAACCAGACTGATTCATCGACACTCATTGCCACCGCTAAATCTGTATTGATGTTCGCTCTGCTCGTTGAACTTATTGGTTTCACTATTTTGAGCGTTTATTGGAGTGAAGAGCTGGGCTGGGAAACCAGTTTGTTCCATGGTTTCTTCTACACCATCAGTGCGTTTAACAATGCAGGTTTTGCGTTGAGTGCCGATAGCTTAATGCCTTACGTGGACGACCCGGTCGTTAACTTCACCATTACCAGTTTGTTCATTATTGGTGGTTTAGGCTTCTCGGTTTGGATTGACTTAAAACGCAATCGCCGTTGGCATCGACTCACCGTTTACAGTCGAATGATGATCTTAGGCACGATGATCATTAACGTGGTGGCACTTATCGCGATTTATCTGATTGAATATGACAACCCCAACACGCTTGCCCCGTTGAGCGAAGCAGGGAAATGGTGGGCATCGTGGTTTCAAGCGGTGACGCCAAGAACGGCAGGGTTCAACACTTTAGCTATCGATCAGTTGGAAGATGCCACAACGGCGATCATTCTGGTGTTGATGTTTATCGGCGGTGGATCATTGAGTACGGCAAGTGGCATTAAAGTTGTGACATTTATGGTGTTAGTCTTGGCAACTTACAGCTATTTGCGTCGCGATGAAGCAACCTATGCCTTTCAACGCGAGATTCCCAAAGAGACCATCAGCAAGGCATTGGCGCTGACTCTGATCTCGGTGGGGGTGACTTGGTTTGCCATATTCACGCTGTTACTGACAGAGAAAGCGTCTATGTTAGATATTATGTTCGAAGCGGTCTCGGCACTGGGTACGGTTGGGTTATCGCGAGGCTTAACGGGCAGTTTGTCCGAACCAGGTGAGTTAGTGATCATCTTCATGATGTTTATGGGACGATTAGGGCCTCTTACATTAGCGTACTTCTTAGCCAGTCCAAGAAAGAAAAAAGCGCGTTACGCGAGTACTAAACTGGCAATAGGGTAGATGGGCTAACTCGTACAAAGTGAGCAAAAGGCTAGACAAAAGAGGAGTAACTGCTCCTCTTTTTGTGCTCGTTGTAGCCACGAAACTGTATACGGCAGTCTCTCTCACAACAATTTATGATTCATCTCTATTTTTTATCATTTATAAATTGTCGTTTTTGAGGTGTTGTCCAGAATGGCATTATCCACGTGCAACATAAGATTGCCGGGAATAAAAATAATTACAATACTGCCTTACTGGAAGATACATGAAAATCAAACCCCTCCCACCTTTAAATAGCCTCGTTGCGTTTGAAGCGTCGGCGCGGCACTTGAGTTTTACGTTAGCCGCTGACGAGCTAAACGTGACCCAAGGTGCTATCAGTCGCCAAATTAGACAATTAGAAGAATACTTAGGCAAGGCTATGTTCACGCGAGCCAATCGAAGCATTAATTTAACGCCTACAGGTCTTCAATATTATCAAGCTGTCAGCCAATCTTTGCTCGATATTGCTCAAATCACGGGTGAAGTGAAGAAATGGCAGGGCGAACAAAAGATCACGGTTGCGACGACAAATGCAATGGCAGCCTTGTGGTTGTTGCCTAAGGTTGCTCAATTTCAAAATGAACATGATGACATCGATATAAGGATATTGGCCTCAGATAATGTGTTGGACTTACGCCGATTAGATTGCGATCTCGCCTTGTTTTATTGTCGCACTCCACCTGCGGAAATGGATGTGACAACGCTATTTTCAGAAGAGGTATTCCCTGTGTGTAGCCCGCTTTATTTAGAGAAAATCGGCCAGCCTAGTGAGCCAGAAGAAATCTTCAATAAAACGTTACTCTATCTGGAAGAGTCTCAAAGAGATTGGGTGAATTGGGAGCAGTGGTTTGCAAGTGTGGGGTTGCCAAATATTTCGCCTCGTAATCGCATGAACATCAATAACTATCCAATGCTGTTACAAGCGGCAATTAATGGTCAGGGAATCGCGTTAGCCTGGGGGTCATTAGTGGACGACTATTTACAAAGCGGCGCTTTGGTTAGGCCAGTCGAACACGTGCTTTCAACACCTTCCAATTTTTCTATGCTTGAACCTAAAAATAGAGGTTTAATCCCAGCCAGCGTCAAACGTTTTAGAGAATGGCTTTTGCATCAGTTGCCAGATGAGGTAGGTGATCGAGGCTTAGCTTAAATCAATAAGCAGAGAAAATAACAGAGTTTGGTCATGTTAAAAAAGCGGGAATATCAGTTCCCGCTTTTTTAATTGATTGATGAAACGACGCACTAACTTAGTACTGGTCCCTGATTAAGTGTGGAATCATCTTTCAGCGAGGATCTTGAAGCGATAGGCTCGGAAGCCACAGTTTTGCTTTCAACAAGCGGTTCAACAGGACCATCAAGTTTCTCTTGCTCTGGGTGAACATGCTCAGGAAGCATTGCCCATGGCTTAGGTTCGCGTCGAATACTATGGAACAGCGTTAAGCTCATCACCGCGATAAAAATCGCGATAGGGAAACCGGCAATAATGGAGGCTGTTTGCATTGCTTTTAACCCTCCTGCATATAGAAGCACTCCCGCAATGGCAGCGATCATGATTCCCCACAATACGCGTATAGACGTAGGAGGCTCACTGTGCCCAGCGGCATCGAGGGTACATAGAACCAAGGTACCCGAGTCTGCGGAGGTAATGAAATAAGTACCGAGCAATAGACACGCAAGCACGCTAAGGAGTTTACCAAACATACCTGTATCTAGATTGTCGAATAGCGTAAACAAAGCGCGTGTCGTATCGGCTTTAGTCGCTTCAAGAATCGGGCCGCCAGAGAAATCCGCAGGTGGTGTTTGTTTGGCTTCTTGTGCCGCAGTGACTTGCTCTTGATGAGCAACACGAGCGTCTTGCTCTACCTTCAACGCTGCACCACCAAATACTGAAATCCATAAAAACGTGATCAGCGTGGGTACGATGAGAGCACCGCCGATAAGTTCACGTATTGTGCGTCCTTTAGAGATACGAGCCACAAACATGCCAACGAAAGGTGCCCAAGTCATCCACCAAGGCCAGTAATAAGCCGTCCACCAGTTTTGCCAGCCAGAGTCATTCTGTGCATCGCTCCATAAGCTCATACCGACAATGTTTTGTGCATAAAGCCCCGTACTTTCGAGTAGCGTATTTAAGATATAGCGAGTTGGGCCAATGTAAAGTACGACTAGCACGAGTGCGAGTGAGAGCAGCATGTTCCATTCTGATAAACGGCGAATACCTTTTCCTACACCAGATAGCACCGACGCAACCGCACAAGTACAAAGGGAAACGATAATAAAGAGTTGAATCCCCAAACTAATATCTAGACCAAAGGCTTGATTCAAACCAGAGTTTATTTGGATAACTCCCATCCCCAAGGTTTGAGAGATACCGAAAGCAGTCACCGCGACTGTTAGGATATCAACCGTGTGTCCGATAGGCCCATAAATACGATCACCAATCAAAGGGTACAAGATAGAGCGTAGGGTAAAAGGCAGATCTTTACGGTAGGAAAAGTAGGCTAATGCGAGTGCAACAATAATAAAGACAGACCAAGGATGTAGACCCCAGTGAAAGAATGTCAGTTTCATTGATGTTGTTGCGGCTTCATTGGTCAGGCCTTGAGTAAATGGGTTGTCAGCGTAATGCCACATCGGTTCGGCGACCGACCAGAAAATTAAGCCTATCCCCATGCCTCCGGAAAAAAGCATGGATACCCAAGACAAATAACTAAACTCTGGTTTTTCGTCATCTTTACTCAAACGAATATGTCCATATCGACTAACCATAAGGTAAAGAAGAAAACCGACAACGAGTGAAACAAGTCCGATGTAAAACCACTTCATATTCTGCAGCAAAATGCCGGAAATCGTTTCGAAGTATTGGCCCGCTTGGTTGGCGAGAATGGCGCAGAAAAGTACAAAACCGATAACGACGATCTTTGATGCGATAGTCACAGTCGGATTGAGTCCTTTCAATATCCCAGATGTTGCTCTCATAGGCATCCCTCACAGTGCGTTTGTTTTAGCGTTATTGTTTGTTGCGTTATTGTTAATTTTTGAAAGAGAGTAGAGAGAGGGCTTTTGTGTTTCAACTGATTAATACTCATCGGTTAATGAGTATTAATCATGACAAGAAGATCATTGTTAATTAAAAGGTTATTTTTTTGTTCGAGATCAATGCATGAATGACAAAAACTCATCCAAGCCCGGCGAAAAAGTCGTTTGTTTGTTGCCGGGTTGTTAATCAAAATCATCTCCACTAACACAACACGATGTTGTACGCACTGGATGCAACTCGACTCTCGGAGATAAGAATATGAGTAATGTCAACCAAACCATTATTCCTGTTGAACTTGTTGATAATGTACTGAACCCAATCAGTGAAGCAACAGGAATGCCGAATCAGGCCTACACCAGCGAAGAGTATTTTACTTTTGAGCGTGATCAGGTGTTTGGTAACACTTGGGTATGCATTGGTTTTGCATCAGACCTGCTTAAAAATGGCTATGTGATGCCACTTGATTTCATGGATCTTCCACTACTCATGATGAGAAATCGTCAAGGTGAAGTCCAAGTCTTCCACAACGTATGTAGTCATCGTGGTATGAAGCTGGTGCATGAGGCAGGCGAAGTTCAAGGCATGATTCGCTGTCCTTACCATTCATGGACGTACGATCTTGACGGCAATCTAAAAGGCACACCACACATTGGTGGTATCGCAAAACACAAAGATGACCGATTTAAGTGTGAAAAACATGGCCTTAAGCCACTTCGTTCAGCCGTTTGGATGGACATGGTGTTCGTCAACTTATCGGGCAATGCAGAAAGCTTTGAAGAGCATATCGCGCCGCTAGAGCAACGTTGGCAGCAATTCTTAGGTGAAGAAGGATTAGGGCTTCTTCGCCGCGTGAACATGGGTGGCAACCTAGAGATAGAAGTGAAAAGTAACTGGAAGCTTGCCGTAGAAAACTACTGTGAAGCTTACCACTTACCTTGGGTGCATCCGAGTTTGAACAGTTATTCTCGCCTAGAGGATCACTACAACATCATGTTTGCAGAGCGTTTTGCTGGCCAAGGTAGTCTCGCATATAACCTCTCTGATACTGCAGGAACACACTTACCTAAATTTCCAAACTGGCCAGAAGATAAACTGCGTCATGCAGAATATGTTGCACTCTTTCCAAACGTGTTGCTTGGTATTCAAGCCGATCATGCCTTTGCGATGATGATTGAACCAATCACTGCGAATAAGAGTGTTGAGCACCTACGTGTTTTCTATGTGGGTGATGAAGCAACGAAAGATGAGTTCGCTGCGTGCCGTACTGCTACCGTTGAGTCATGGCGAGTCGTATTCGGCGAAGATATTGGAGCGGTCGAGGGCATGCAGGAAGGTCGTTACTCACCTGGCTTTGGTGGTGGTGTGTTCTCACCAGAAATGGATGTTCCGACGCATTTCTTCCAAACCTGGTTGGCAAAGCAAGTGAAAGCGGCACTGGAGCAGTAATATGATGCATTACCTTAATTATATTGATGGTGAGTGGTGCGATTCAGAGCAAGCGCTGACCGTCATGAACCCTGGCACAGCCGAAGCGTATGCGACGATTGCAGAAGCCACTATCACCGATGCCGATCGCGCAATGGCAGCGGCACGTCGAGTGGTCTATCAAGGTCTTCTTTCGGACGTTCGTCCCGCCGTCAGAACCGAGTGGATGTTAAAAGCCGCCGCAGCTATTCGTGAAATGGTTGATGAAGGTGGGTTAGTTGCCTGTCGTGAAAATGGGAAATCTTTGCAAGATGCCAAAGATGAGTTTTTAGAGTCGGCACGTTACTTCGAATACTACGCTGGCATGGCCGACAAGCTGGAAGGCACGTCAATTCCGTTGGGTAAAGACTATGTCGACTTCACTCAATATGTGCCGTTTGGCGTGTCAGTGCAGATTGTGCCGTGGAATTTCCCTGTCTCTATTTGTGCACGCTCATTGGCACCTGCATTAGCCGCAGGTAACGCAGTGGTGATCAAATCGCCAGAGATTTCTCCACTTGCCATGACGTTGTTGATTAAAGCGATTGAAAAAGCGGGCTTCCCAAAAGGCACGATTAACTTGCTATGTGGCAAAGGCTCAGTCGTTGGCAGTCATTTGGTGCAGCACCAAGAGGTCGATCAAATTGTCTTTACGGGTTCTGTTCCAACTGGCCAACGCATCCTGCAAGATTCAGCGCAACGCGCTACTCCATCGGTGATGGAGCTGGGTGGTAAATCGGCTGCTATCGCGCTGAAAGATGCGAGCCTCGAAACACTTTTGAAAAGCGTTCAGGTCGGTATTTTCTTTAACGCTGGTCAAGTTTGTTCGGCAATGTCTCGTTTGCTGATTCAAAAAGAGCGTTATGAAGAAGTAAAAGCGGCGGTTGTGGAAATGGCAAAAAGCCTAACCATTGGCCAAGGCGAAAGCCAGCCGGACATCACACCGTTGGTATCGGCTGATCAACAAGCGCGCGTGCTTGAAATGATAGAACAAGCAAAAGCCGACGGCGCGAACATCCTAACGGGTGGCTACGCCCCTGATTTGTCGGGTTACTTTGTGGCACCGACGGTGATTGAAGCCTCACCAGATATGCGTATTGCTCAAGAAGAAGTGTTTGGCCCTGTACTGGTAATTACACCGTTTGAAACCGAGCAAGAGGCCGTTGAAATCGCGAATGGCACCGATTTTGGCCTGGTCGCTGGTGTCTTTGGTGAAAGCCTAAACCAAACATTGCGTGTGGCACAGCAACTGCGTGGTGGACAAGTGTTCATCAATGAATGGTTTGCTGGTGGCATCGAAACACCATTTGGTGGCGTGGGCTTGTCCGGGTTTGGGCGAGAAAAAGGACAAGAAGCGATTTATAGCTACGTCCAGACACGCAATATTGCCATTCGTTTGCAGCAAGACAGCAACGTATAGCTACCGTGTAACTGTATTTTCATCACCTCGTACCGGCTTGGATTTCAGACCACAAGCTAGGGCGAGGTTGATGGAATCACAACAAATCTGACAGCGGTTTGTAAACACGGAAATTCTGAACAAGGTAGTTGGAGTATAAGTGATGAGAAAGTGGCTCTGTATTATTTGCGGCTTAATCTATGATGAAGCACAAGGTTGGCCATCCGATGGTATTGCACCAGGAACAGCATGGGAAGATGTACCGGATGACTGGTTATGTCCTGACTGTTTAGTGGGTAAGGCCGATTTTGAAATGATCGAAATCACCGACGATGCGCCACTAGAAGAGGTTGCAGCGGTGTCTTCGGCGTCGGTAGAAGCGTCTGTTCAGCCAAATACTGCTCAGCCTCTTCCATCTGAAGTTACTCAACCTGTATTCTCAAATGACCCTATCGTTATCATCGGTAGTGGCCACAGTGGTTACCAGTTGGCGGCGGCACTTAGAGCGCAATCTGAGACGGTTCCGATCACTGTCTTTACCGCTGATGATGGCGCTTTGTACAGCAAACCAGCATTGTCTAATGCACTGGTCATGAATAAAGACGGCGACGCGCTACAAAGTGAGAGCGCGTTGGAGTGGGAAAGCCGTCTAAATATCCGAGTTTACCCGCATACCCGTGTTGAACAGATCGATCGTGCCAATTCAACGTTACATACCTCCATCGGTAAATACGCCTACAGCCGCTTGGTACTGGCAACAGGTGCATCACCGATTGAAATCCCAATTGAGGGCGATCGCTCTTGGGTTATGAGTGTGAACGACTTAGTTGATTACCGCCGTTTCAGAGCGGAGCTGCAAGACAAAAAGCGCATCGCGATCCTAGGTGATGGCTTAATTGGCTGTGAGTTCGCAAATGATCTGATCGAAAGCGGTTATGAAGTAACAGTTATCGGGTTGGGTCAATGGCCAATGGAGCGTTTGATCCCGCAACAGTTGGGTGAATCATTACAAAGCGCACTTGCCGATCGAGGCGTGCAATGGGCTCTACAAGACAGTATCGCCAGAATCGAGCCAAGGTCCGAATCAAGCGCGGTTTTACATCTAAACAGTGGCAAGCAGATTGAAGCAGATCTAGTGCTGAGCGCGGTTGGACTCAAGCCAAATGTTTCTCTGGCTGAGCAAGCAGGGCTCGAAGTGGGCCGCGGCATTAAAGTGAATCAATTCGGCCAGACGAGTGATGAGAATATTTACTCGCTAGGTGATTGTGTTGAAACTGATCACGGGTGGCAGCCCTATATTGCGCCGATTAATCAAATGATCCCTTCTGTAGCGAAAAGCTTGCTAGGCGATGTCGCCTCTATCTCGTTAACACCAACTCCAGTGATTGTAAAAACGCCGATTCTTCCACTCACGATTTTCCCGGTAGCCGCTGAAGAACAGGGACAATGGTACATCGAGAACCAAGCAGATGAATTGACCGCTGCGTTTTATTCACCAGAAGGAGCAATGCTCGGTTTTGCGTTGCTAGGAAGAAAAGTACAGTCATTACGCGGCCCTTGGCTAGATCAATTGTCATTGAAACTGTCAGCAGCGTAGCGGAGAAAAAAGATGATTCATTTACCCAATGATGACGTGACGTGTGGTTGGTATCATGCGTTGCCAAGTATTCCAGAAAAATCGGCGTTAAAAGGTAAACAAAGTGCTGACTATGCCGTGTTAGGTGCCGGTTTCGCAGGCCTAGCTATGGCAAGACGTTTAGCTGAACTTATGCCTAATGCACGAATTATACTGATTGATGCGCAACGTATCGGCCAAGGGGCTTCAGGAAGAAATTCGGGCTTTGTTATCGATTTGCCTCATAAGTTTTCACTTGAGCATCCCGACCCTGAGCACAAGCAAAAGTTATTATCACTCAACCGTTCTGCGATTGCTCAGCTAAACACTTTAGTGTCGAAGCACAGTATTTCTTGTCAGTGGTCAGCAAAGGGCAAATATCAAGGAGCCGTAGGGGCGCGCGGTGAAGCATATCTCGATCACTTTGAGCACCTAATGAAAGACCTTGGCGAACCATACTTCCATGTTAATGGCAGTGAGCTTGCGAAAGTCTTAGGGACAAATTACTACAGCCGCGCAATTTACACGCCAGGTGGTTATTTAATGCAACCTGCTGCTCTGGTGCGTGGGCTAGGGGAAAGCCTTCCAGAGAATGTCGAGGTGTTAGAAAACTCGCCAATCCGCAAGCTCAGTAAAGAAAACGGTTGCTGGGTATTACATGGAGATAGTGGCTCTGTTGAAACCCCTGAACTGCTGCTTGGGACCAGCATTTTTACTCGGGAGTTTGGTTATCTTAAAAACAGACTACTTCCAGTGATGACGTTTGCAAGCTGGACGCGTCCATTAACCGACGCAGAAATGCAACGATACGGAGGTGAGCTGAATTGGGGGTTAACTCCAGCTGATCATGCGGGAACGACGTTACGTATGACCGCCGATCGACGTATTTTGATCCGCAATACTTACAAACACGTGCCGAAATATGGCTCAAGCATGAACGATAAAGTCAGAGAACAAATTCGCGACGATCATCGTCAGGTCTTTCTGGCGCGTTATCCCGAGCTGGCCGACGTACCATTTACTCACACATGGGGTGGGGTGTATGCAATCTCTCGTAACTTTACTAACTTTTTCGGTCAATTAGATGAAGGTGTTTATGCCAGCGCTTGTGACAATGGTGTTGGTGCTGCGTGGGGAACCATTTCTGGAACACTGTTAGCTGACTATGTCGTTGGTGCGACATCTAAATCATTGGATGACATACAGCAAGTGACAGGAATGCCTTGTTTGAATCCGCCAGAGCCTTTTTTAGGTTTGGGAGTAAAAACGCGTATCCAATTAGCAAAATGGCAAAGCCGGAGTGAATTATGAAGCCAGTCAAACTTGTTGATAGTAAAAGTCTAGATTTCAATGTTCGTGGTGATACGCCGGGAATGGCGTATGTTGCCAGGGCGTTAAGCCCAGAAATTTCACCAAACATAGGCGTAGGCTTTGCTAAATGGGAAGGCGCTAAAGTGGCTTGGACAGTGCTTTATGATGAGGTTATTTTCGTGATTGAAGGCTGTTTCGAGCTGACCGCAAATGGTGAAACACATTTTGTGCACCCAGGTCAGATGCTGTGGATA
Source organism: Vibrio sp. 704 (assembly GCF_033339295.1). Lineage (NCBI taxonomy): Bacteria > Pseudomonadati > Pseudomonadota > Gammaproteobacteria > Vibrionales > Vibrionaceae > Vibrio > Vibrio sp. 704. The sequence goes on from NZ_JAWOUH010000015.1 coordinate 45,411, forward strand.
CCGGAAGGGACTGAATTGGTTTATGGTGGGCATGCTCTGTTCGGCTATGTGGTTCATCCAGGAAACTGGAAAGAGTTACATGATATTGAATGACTTTTATCATTTAGTAGTGTTTCGGAAAGGCAAAACAAAAATCCGATTTTTACCCATGAGTTTTCGTAAAAGAACTTAATCTCAGTGGAGCAAGGGTTTCTTACTTGCTATGTTTCTTGGTCACGTTTCCAGACGTGTTAGACCTTTCTCAATTGCTATTTTATCTATCAAAAAGGGAAGCCTTGGCTTCCCTATAATGAGTCTTCTTTTGGCTTGGCTGAATCTTTTATTTTAGCTCAAATTTACCCTGCATGATTGCCCAGTGACCCGGGAACGAACAGAAGAATGAATAGTCACCGCCGGCTTTCATTTTCTCAGTACTGAACGTAATGCTGGTGCTTTCACCGCCACCAATTACTTTTGTGTGAGCGTAGACGCGATCATCATTTGGTTTTACGTAGTTATTTTCTGCTCCAGCTGCCATGCCATCAGTACCGACTGCTTGTAGGTTGGCTGTGTCAGAGATGACCACGTTGTGACCCATCGATTGCGCTGGCATCTTACCTGTGTGATTCAGCGTTAGTTTTACCTCTTTACAAGTGGCTGGTACGCTCAATGTTTTAGTAGAAAACTGCATCATATCGTTAGCATCTAATGACACTTCACACTCGGCACTGGCTTGGGCACCAAAGCTCATTCCTACTAATGCGAAGGTTGTTGCTAATAAACGTAAAGACATATAACACTCTCCATTTTGTATTTTAGGCTGACTTGGATTGATCTTATCCAATAGTTCTCATTATCAGCCAATTTTCACTCCAAAAACGTGCTTCAATCGGTATATTGACGTTTTGTTGCAAGCTTGTACTGGTCAGTTCCGCTATTTGATCACTCAAATGCCTTATTTCATGCGATTGCGTGAGTTAAATCAAAAGTCGTGATTAGCCAGAGTTAAGGTGAAAATAATCTCTCTAAACGGGTGGCAGAATTGTTTGGTTTTACGGTATTGGAGAGGTTTCAAGAAAGAAGCTCAGCTAAATTGCTGAGCTTCTAGAGAACAGACGACAAGTAGACCTAGCGAGTTTGCTTTAACGTGTGCAACACATCATGCAGTGAAGGTGCGACGGTATGGCCTAATTGTTTTATTTCGTTGCAAGGCTCAACCAAATCAGGAATTTGATAAGTGATCATGTTCGCTGCTACAGCAGCACGCACGCCATTATTTGAATCTTCAAAGGCGAGACATTTGGTTGGATCTACGCTTAGACGACTTGCTGCAAGCAGGTAGATCTCTGGCTCAGGTTTGCCGTGTGACACTTCACAGCCTGTCGTTAAGTTGTCGAAATACTTGCTTAGGCCCGCTAATTCCAACTTCTTCTGTGCCACTTCTTTTGCTGTAGAAGTGGCGACTGCAATTGGCAACCCTTGGCTTTTCAACCACTCAAGCAGTTCAATCACCCCTTCTTTTACTGGTATCGCTTGGTGCTTAACCACAGCGTCGTAACGGTCGCGCCACTCTTGGTGTAAGCGGTCAAGATCATCCCCATAAGCTTTACGAAAAATCACTTCAATGCCCGCTGCATTGCGACCAATGATTGAAAGATAAACATCTTTATAGAAGGGTAGGTTCTGGGCTTCACATGCTTCTTGGAAAATATGCATACAGACGCGCTCAGTATCAAGGAGCAAACCATCCATATCAAAAATAGCAGCTTGGTAGTTCATTACATTAAGACTTTTTGGTTGGGATGGCGCATTTTGACACAAGCAGATCGGTTTTTCTTCTAAAAATTAGAACTTGATTTTGATCCTATGAGTTCACATTGCCTTTGAACACACTATACACAGAGTCTATAAACTAGGTGTGAAATATAATGTTTTTAAAATTAGAAAAATTTCAGTTAAATAGATAAAACTCTATCTTAATATAAGCTAGAGTTTTATTAATATCCTATTGTTATTTTAACTATTGAATGATTTGTTAATAATAAAATAATACCAAGTCACGATTGTTTACGACTGCATGAGTGTACCAGCTCTTGACTTCAGATATTTGTTGCTCTGATAAGCCTCCGAAGTCAACGTTATCTTGGTGAATATCTTGATTTTTTATCATAAAAACAACAGGGAAATCGTCAGGGAATGGGAATTTTATAGGATAATCGGTATTAGTGAATGGAATATCGCAGAAATCGTTTACATCGCAAGGATACCAAGAGTTATTGGATAAGTAATAACCAGTTATCTTACATATAGCTTCAAGCAAGTAAGCATAGGCGTAACCCAAGTGACTGTATTTTATCTCTTCAGACAACATTTGCATAAGAAGCTCTTCAGCTCGGATGCTTTCGCCACTACTTTCCAGCATTTCATTAATCGCCTTAAAGGAGTCTTGACACCTTTCCATGATGGCTTTTTCTAGCTCTGGATTACGCTCATTCTTTAGTACGTTAAAAACCTTTTCAGTATCTAATGAATATACTGTCGCCCCATATCCCATATTTTATTCTCCTCACTTTTATACAGTTAAATTCATTTAAGTGTTTTTTATCGAAGGGATTATATTTTGATGTTTTTTGAAGGTAAAGTGTATATATAGAGGTTGTATTTATTATGATGAACTTTGAAAGTTTAAATTCTTAAAATAAATACTATATATTTAATTTTATTAGATCTAGCTCATAAAAATACCTTAACTATTATTGTGTTTATTGTTAAGGGTTATTAAATCTGTGAGGTGGTTCAAGACAATAAAATTTAGAAGAAAATACCGTCAAACTTAGGTGGCTATTCTATCTGAGCACTCAGCCCACTACTTATGGTGGGCTGAGTGCGCGGTTGGGCATCAGGCACATTATTTGGCGATGAATATCCATATTAGGTGATATTCGTTAGTGTCTATTTTATCCCTAGGCGTTTTGCTAAGCGGTGCAAATTGCCGTTATCTATTTCAAGCTGGCGTGCGGTTGCTGCCCAGTTGCCTTGATTCTCTTCCAGAGCTCGAACAATCATCGCTTTTTGGAAGGCGTCTGTGGCTGGTTTTAATCCGCCTTCTGGTAGCTCAAGCTGACGTTTTTTTTCCGTTTCTTCAACGTTCTTGATGTTCTGATTCGGCGTTCGAATATCAAAATCTTGCTCAACTAGCTCAATGTCCATGGCGTGAGCGCGTGCTTTTGCCAAAACACCGGCACGTTTAATGACATGTTCAAGCTCTCGTACGTTGCCTGGCCATGAATAGTCTTTGAGTGCTTGCACTAAAGTGGGGGACAAACGAATGCTGTTCAGTCCCAGTTTGCTTCTTAAGCGCTCGGCAAAAAAGCCTGCGAGTAACACCACATCGTCTTCACGTTCACGAAGAGGTGGAACATGAAGCGGGAAGACGCTTAGACGATGATATAAGTCGGCTCGAAAACGCCCAGAGGTTACTTCTTCATGCAATATACGGTTGGTGGCGGCGACGATGCGTGTATTGACTCGAATATGGCGGTCATCACCCACACGTTGAATGTCGCCGTATTGTAGGGCTCGAAGTAACTTGGCTTGCAGCTCTAACGACAGTTCGCCGACTTCATCCAAAAACAGTGTGCCGCCGTCGGCTTGTTCGAACTTACCCTTACGATTACTGATTGCGCCTGTGAATGCGCCTTTGATATGGCCGAACAACTCGCTTTCCGCGACTGATTCCGGCAGCGCCGCACAGTTGAGGTAAACCAAAGTATTGCTAGAGCGACTAGAGCGATGGTGAATAGCGCTCGCAACCAACTCTTTACCCACGCCCGTTTCTCCCATCACTAGCACAGACAATTCAGTATCGGCGACTGCATCAATCTGCTCTTGAAGATTCTTCATCCCCTGAGAGTTGCCAATGATTTCATTACTTAAAGTGCGTTTCTCGGCGTAAGAGTCGCGTGGCAGGCTCGCTTGTGTCTCTAGTTGTTCTAGTAGGAGTGCAGTGTGTAGGCCACCAGCTGCTAATGCGCTGACAAAACGTAGCTCTTGGTTGCGTAGTCCATCAAACTGGTTGGGGTCGAAGGCGTCAATCGTAATGGCACCAATCAGTTGATCGTCGATCAGCAGAGGTAAACCAATGCAGGAATGAACATGCAGTTTGTCATCGTGGTTTGGAATCAAGCCATCGTATGGATCAGGTAAGTCGCTGTCGGAGGGAAAGCGCACGATATCACCTGCTCGGGCAATGGCTTCTAATCTTGGGTGCTGCTCAATGGAGAAACGGCGTCCAAGCACTTCTTTCGCCAATCCATTGATTGCTAAAGGTTTAAAGTGCTGGTCTTCATACAAAAGAAGGGCAGAAGAGTCACACTTCAATACCTCCCGAATCGTGGTTAACAACGTCTCGAAGCGAGCCTGTTGAGTGAGCGCCGAGTTAAGGTCTTGCGTGATGTGTAGCCATTGCGCGATTAAAGAAGTCATAGCCAATACCGATTGTGTCAATATGACTATTGTAGTGTCTAAATGACAATTTTCAACTGTGTCTAAATGACAGCTATTAGAGTTGGGTTTTAATTAAGATATTGAAATATATAGCAATTAAAAGTTGGCACGCCCAGTGCAATACAAGAAGAAATTATTTTTGTTTATCCCGTCATTCAAGGTAGTAATTATGACAATTCACGTAAAAAACAACATCCACTGGGTAGGTCAACGCGATTGGGAAGTTCAAGACTTCCACGGTACAGAATACAAAATGACAAAAGGTACCAGCTACAACAGTTATCTAATTCGTGAAGAGAAAACCGTATTGATTGATACGGTCGATCATCGATTCAGTCAACAATTCATCCAAAATTTAGAGATGGAAATCGACCTTAAGTCTATCGACTTTATCGTGGTAAACCATGCAGAAGAAGATCACTCAGGCGCATTGTCGGCATTGATGGAGAAAATTCCGAACACGCCAATTTACTGTACAGAAGCGGCGATTGATTCAATTGTGGGTCATCATCACCATCCTGAGTGGAACTTCAAAACCGTAAAAACGGGCGACAGTATCGATATTGGTAACGGTAAGCAATTGGTGTTCGTGGAAGCGCCGATGCTGCATTGGCCAGACAGCATGATGACTTACCTAACTGGCGATGCAGTGTTATTCAGCAATGACGCATTTGGTCAGCACTACTGCGATGAACGCTTATTCAATGATGAAGTGGATCAAAATGAGTTGATGGAACAGTGTTTGCGTTACTACTCAAATATCCTAACGCCATTCAGCAACTTGGTAACCGCTAAAATCAAAGAAGTGCTGAGCTTTAATTTACCTGTCGACATGATCGCTACGTCACACGGTATTGTATGGCGCGATAATCCGGTTCAAATCATCGAGCAATACTTGGTATGGGCAGACAATTATAAAGAAGATCGCATTACGATTTTCTACGACTCTATGTCAAACAACACTCGAATGATGGCTGATGCCATTGCGCAAGGCATTCACGATGTCGACCCTGGCGTGGCGGTCAAAGTCTTTAATGTCTCTAAGCATGATAAGAATGAAATTCTCGCCAACGTATTCCGCTCAAAAGCCATCTTGGTTGGTTCTTCTACCATGAATAACGTCATGATGCCGAAGATCGCAGGAATGCTAGAAGAAATTACCGGTCTGCGCTTTAAGGCGAAGAAAGCCGCTGCGTTCGGTAGCTACGGTTGGAACGGTGGTGCGGTGGATCGTATCCATGCTCGATTGACTGACGCAGGCTTTGAAACCGCGGTGAGTTTGAAAACCAAATGGCGACCAGATGGTAAAGCGATGCGTGAATGTCGCGAACATGGTCAAAACATCGCGAAATTGTGGGCAAAGCATGACCTGACAAGTCCTGTTATTTCTCCGGCGATTGTGGCGTCTGCACCACAAGTTCAGTCACAACCCGTTGCACAAGTAGCAACACAAGCGGTAGTAGATGCTGTTCCTAGCAACCCTAGTACTGAGGCGCATCCTGCAGATTGTCAATGCATGGTTTGCACCGTTTGTAATTGGGTATACGACCCAGCTAAAGGCGAGCCTAATCAAGGCGTTGAACCGGGTACGGCATGGTCTGAAGTGCCAGATTACTTCTTGTGCCCAGAATGCCATTTGGGTAAAGACGTCTTTGTCGAATACAACGGGTAAGGGGGCGAATATGCAAGCACCTATTGTGATTATTGGTAGCGGCTTTGCGGCTTACCAATTGGTGAAAACAGTGCGTCGAATGGACGCACATATTCCGATGCAAGTGTTTACTGCTGATGATGGCGCGGAATACAACAAGCCCGATTTGAGTCATGTATTCAGCAACAAGCAAACCGCCCAAGATTTGGTAGTTAAAAGCGGTGAGGCGTTTGCACAGGAACACAACATCGAACTGCTCGCCCATACCATGATTGAGCATGTCGACGTGCAAGCTCAGCAAGTGGTAGCCAACGGCCAAACCTATCCTTACTCCAAACTGGTGTTTGCGACAGGCGCGAAAGCCTTTGTGCCGCCAATATCTGGTAGTGCAGCACCTGAGGTGATAACGCTGAACTCGCTACAAGAATATCAATTAGCGGAAGAGCAAATTAGCCGCGCGGAACGAATTCTAGTTATGGGTGGTGGTTTGATCGGCGTCGAGATCGCCATGGATCTCGCAACCAGTGGTAAAGCCGTTACGGTGGTTGAGCCAAATCCCCGTTTGCTCGCTAACTTGATTCCTGAATTTGTTGCATTGCCGCTGGAGAATCAACTTAAGCAGCAAGGTATTCAACTTGCCTTAGAGACTGGAGTTGTCGCGATCAATCACTCGGATGATTCGCTTGTGGCAAGCTTGAGCAAAGGTAAGGAAATCGAAGCCGATGTAGTGATTTCAGCTGCGGGTTTACGTGCTAACACTTGGTTAGCGAAGGCTTGTGGGTTGAGTGTCAATAAAGGCATCGAGGTGGATGCTCGATTACAGACATCAGCAGCCAATGTGTTCGCATTAGGCGATTGTGCTGAGATCCAAGGTCGAATGATGCCGTACCTCCAACCGATCGTGCTAAGTGCCAATGCTTTGGGCAAACAACTACTGGGGCAAGAAGCAGAGTTGAAACTACCGCCCATGATGGTAAAGGTCAAAACGCCGAGCTACCCAATTCAATTGGCAGGCGATTTTAGTTCGGTGACGAACTGGAGCGTGCAGATTTCTCAAACTGGCATTGCCGCGAAAGCAGAAGATGAAAATAGCCGACTTATGGGCTTCGTCGTGACGGGAGAACAAGTTACGCAAGCATTTCCATTGCTTCGAGAGTTGTCTCAAGCCGGTCAGGCTTAACCGATTTAAACGAAAAGAATTGTAATTAGAGAGGGTATTATTATGTCGCATCTACGAATTCCTAAAGACTGGACTGTTCAACGTTCAACGCCTTTCTTCACTAAAGACAATGTGCCACCAGCGCTACTGACTCATCACAATACTGCTGAGGGTGTGTTTGGGCAGTTGTGCGTCATGGAAGGGCAAGTGACTTACTACGGCTTTGCTGATGAAAATGCCACAGAAGCAGAAGTAGTGGTGGTGATTAATGCAGGCCAGTTTGCTACAAGTCCACCGCAGTACTGGCACCGCATTGAGATGAGCGATGATGCTCAGTTCAACATCAATTTCTGGTCGAACAAGGACAAGAGTGGGCAAGCGATGTTCCACGCTAAGTAGTAGTGAACCTTTGTAAGTGCTTTGACTGTTACGCTAATCGTCAAGTAAAGGGGTGTAGAAGGCGCAATAAACGGACTGAAATACTGGATCATCGAGACCGTGGAAAGAGAAATCACGAGTAATGATTTCAATTCTTTAGTAGCATGTTACGAAACATTTCAGTCAGGTGAACTAAGGGAAGCGTGCAATGGAAAAACAACGAGTAGCATTTATTGGTCTGGGTGTGATGGGATACCCAATGGCTGGTTACCTAAGTAAAGCGGGCTTTGAAACCAAAGTATACAACCGCACAAAAGCGAAAGCCGACAAATGGGCTGAAGAATACCAAGGTGTGGCTTGTGAAACACCACGTGAAGCGGCAGAAGGCTGTGACATCGTTTTTACCTGTGTGGGTAATGATGATGACGTTCGTAGCGTTGTTTACGGTGAAGAAGGCATTCTGGTTGGCTTGAAAGCGGATGCAGTGTTAGTGGATCACACGACGACTTCTGCAGACCTAGCTGTTGAGCTGGCTGAAGCGTGTGTTAAGTACGGCAATCACTTCATTGATGCGCCAGTTTCTGGTGGTCAAGCGGGCGCAGAAAATGGTGTTCTAACCATCATGTGTGGTGGTGAACAAAGCATTTTTGATCGTGTGTCTCCAGCGATGGATGTGTACGCGAAGCAGATGACACTACTGGGTGAAAACGGTCAGGGTCAACGCTGTAAGATGGTAAACCAAATTTGTATTGGTGGCGTTTTACAAGGTCTGAGTGAAGCTTTGCTGCTGGCACAAAAATCAGGCTTGGACATCGCTCAAGTTGTAGAAACGTTGAAGCACGGCGCTGCAGGTTCATGGCAGATGGAAAACCGCGCAAATACGATGGCGGAAGATAAGTTCGATTTTGGCTTCGCTATTGATTGGATGCGCAAAGACTTGGGTTTCTGTCTGCAAGAAGCAGAGCGAGTGGGTCTAGAGCTTCCACTGACTAAGAAAGTGGATGAGCAATACGCAGACCTTCAACGTGATGGTTTAGGTCGCATGGATACATCAGTACTGATCAAAGCGGTCGCTAAAAATCAGTAGTTGATGAATCAGTAATAGATAAACAGTTCTTTGGTATCAAAGAGCTTAAAGAAATCTAAGTTAATCATAATGAATCTCCTTGAGCATGGTTTGTGACTAGTGATTAAGGATTAGTGATTTGAAATCAGGAGGTGCTGTTGGGCACCTCCTTTTTTATGTCTTTTAATCACACAGTGTGATGATTATCGCGTTTGCTTACTTGTTTAAGCCTAGTGCAATCTCAAGACCTTTGCCGTACGCTTCGTCCGCTTGGTATGCGTGTTGAACGTGGCGTTGTTGGATGAACTCTGGCACACCGTCCATTGCGCGAGCTGTGTTGTCGAACAGAGTTTGACGTTGCTCTTCGCTCATCAGACGGAATAGGTCACCCGCTTGGCTGAAGTAGTCTTCGTCTACACGGTGATCGTAGTGATCAGCGTTGCCGTTGATGCGTAGAGGTGGCTCAGAGTAATCTGGTTGCTCTGCCCATTCTTGTTTGTAGTTTGGCTCGTAACCTAGTGTTGAACCAAAGTTGCCATCAACGCGCATTGCGCCATCGCGGTGGTAGCTGTGAACAGGGCAACGAGGTGCGTTCACTGGGATTTGATGGTGATTCACACCTAGACGGTAACGCTGAGCATCGCCGTAAGCGAACAGACGACCTTGTAGCATCTTATCTGGAGAGAAGCCGATACCAGGTACTACTGCTGCTGGGTTGAACGCTGATTGCTCAACTTCTGCGTAGAAGTTTTCTGGGTTACGGTTCAGTTCAAACTCACCAACTGGGATCAGTGGGTAGTCTTTTTGAGACCATACACGTGTTAGGTCGAATGGGTTGAAGTTGACTTCATCCGCTTCTAACTCAGGCATGATCTGTACGTACATCTTCCATTTAGGGAAGTCTTGACGCTCAATCGCTTCGTAAAGGTCACGGTGGTGGCTTTCGCGGTCTTTACCTACGATTGCTTCTGCTTCTTGGTCAGTTAGGTTTTTGATGCCTTGCTGAGTTTTGAAGTGGAATTTCACCCAGTAACGCTCGTTTTCTGCGTTGATGAAGCTGAATGTGTGGCTACCAAAACCATGCATATGACGGTAAGAAGCTGGAATACCACGGTCACTCATTACGATAGTCACTTGGTGGAATGCTTCTGGTAGTGATGTCCAGAAATCCCAGTTGTTGGTAGAGCTACGCATGTTAGTGCGAGGGTCGCGTTTTACTGCGTGGTTTAGGTCTGGGAATTTTAGTGGGTCACGTAGGAAAAATACTGGTGTGTTGTTACCAACCAAGTCCCAGTTACCTTCTTCAGTGTAGAATTTAAGTGCGAAACCACGGATGTCGCGTTCTGCGTCTGCTGCACCGCGCTCACCAGCTACGGTAGTGAAGCGAGCAAATAGTTCTGTTTTTTTGCCGATGTCAGAGAAGATTTTAGCGCGAGTGTATTTTGTGATGTCGTGCGTTACTGTGAACGTACCGTAAGCACCAGAACCTTTTGCGTGCATACGACGCTCAGGGATCACTTCGCGGTCAAAGTGTGCCAATTTTTCAAGGAACCAAACGTCTTGTAATAGTTGAGGGCCACGAGGACCTGCAGTCATAACGTTTTGGTTATGTGCGACAGGGCAACCTGCTGCTGTAGTCAATTTCTTGTTTGTCATTTTTCTTCCCCCTCCAGGGCTCAATACCTTAGAAACTGTAGAGGAGGTTATTACGGAAAAGCTGGAGGAGAAAACTGATATTGCTTATCAATTCAATAGATGGTGACTATGGTCGAAACTATATTAGAATCAGAAATTTACTACATTAGCTTGATTGACATAACAATCGACGTTCTCGAATACGATTGACTGGGGGGAGCGCTATCCAGTTAGCGTGTCTGCGATGCTAGTAATATCGCCCCTTAAATGAAGTTTTACGTGTCATCAAAGGGGCGAAAGGGGGAAGTAATTAAGAGTACTTCACTTCAAGTTGTTCAGCTTTTGCAAATGCTGGGTGTGTCGCGAGCTGTTTCCCATAACGTTCAATATTAGGGAAGTGATTAACTAAACCAAACTTTTGAACCAATTCGACAATGAAAGACATCATGATGTCTGCGCCAGTCAGACGCTCTTCTACTAGGTAAGTTTTGCCTTCTAAGGATTGCTCGAAGTAGCCTAGTACATTCATTGCTTCCTTGTCGGCATAGCCTGATAAAAACTGAGTTTCATTTGGCTCTTTGCTTACGAAGATTTTTAGCAGCATAGGTAAAATTGCGGAGCTTTCTGCAAAGTGCATCCATTGCAAATATTCTGTGTGTGCTTTTGTACCGCGCTCAGGAGCAAAGGCTCCGTCACTGTATTTCTCAATCAAATATTCGGTCATTGCACCTGACTCAATGATAATCTCGCCGTTATCTTCAAGAACAGGTGACTTTCCTAATGGGTGAACACTTTTTAGTTCTGGCGGTGCCATGAAGGTCACGGAATCACGGACATAGGGTACAATTTCGTAATTTACATCTAGCTCTTCAAGTAACCAAATGATGCGCTTTGAACGAGACTGATTGAGGTGGTGAAGTTTAATCATTTACATATCCCTTTTTATAATGGGTCGTTAATCTGTACTACAAGTTTGCCGAAATTCTTACCTTCCAACAGACCGATGAATGCTTCTGGCGCATTATGCAGTCCTTGTACTAGATGTTCGCGGTATTGGATCTTTCCTTCTGCCAACCATTGATTAATATCTTGCGCAAATTCACCGTAACGATGTCCGTAATCATCAAAAATGATGAAGCCCTGCACCTTGATTCGTTTGGTCAGGAGCTTACCCATTAGTAATGGAAGATGGTCGGTACCTTCAGGCAGCTCTGTCGCGTTGTACTGAGAAATCAAACCACAAAGTGGGATACGCGCATTTGTATTCAGAAGTGGCAATACAGCCTCGAATACTTTGCCACCTACGTTTTCGAAGTAAACATCGATACCTTTGTCACAGGCATTTTTCAGTTGTTCTGCAAAGTCTTCAGCTTTGTGATCAATACACTCATCGAAACCAAGCACCTCTTTAGCGTAACGGCATTTTTCTTCTCCGCCTGCTATACCAACAACTCGGCAACCTTTGATTTTACCAATTTGACCAACTGTTGCGCCTACAGGCCCCGTAGCAGCTGCTACCACGATGGTTTCCCCTGGTTTTGGCTGACCAATGTCGAGTAAACCCATGTACGCGGTAAATCCTGGCATACCTGCAACGCCTAGCGCGTAAGAAGGATTTTTCGGTTCTTTACCAAGTTTAATGACCATCTCACCAGTTGAGATAGCGTAGTCTTGCCAGCCAACAGTGTAGGCAAGAACCCATTCACCTGCTTCGTAATCTGGGTGGTTTGATGCTTCTACCTGACAAACTGTACCACCGACCATTACGTCATCAATTGCAACAGGGTCAGCGTATGATTCGGCATCACTCATGCGACCACGCATGTATGGATCTAGAGATAAATAAACCGTTCTCAATAGCATTTCACCCTCTTTCGGAGTCGGTTTCGTTACCTCTTCTAAACGAAAGTTTTCTTGTGTCGGTGCACCATGGGGACGTGACGCGAGTACTATTCTGCGATTTGTTGCGTTAGTCATATCTATCTCACTTGTTGATTAGACCGGTCGTCTAGCATTTGTTTCAAAATATCCCGCTTATGTAAAGCGGGAAGGTTTACTGTGTTAACACTGACGCTTTTTCTGACAGTGAAACGTGTGTAGGGTGTTCATTCTGCTTCCACGCCGCCCGTTATGGGCAAGTGCGCGTATTCTGCAGTAAGTGTTGAGTATAGGTCAGACTTTGCGTCAATGCTGCCTGATCTTGATAAAGTTTGTTCAGCAAGCTAGCGCCATTCCAAAGGTAGTATATCTGCCTTGCTAATAACGCACTGTCACCATTGGGGATTGAGCCATCTTGAATGCCGATGTCAATGCAATCCGCTATCGCTTGAATGGTTTTGTCTGCTCCTTGGCGTAATGCCAAGCGCATTGACTCAGAGAGATCGGAGACTTCTGCACTTAACTTAACCAATAAACATTTGTTCGCATTACACACGTCGTCTTCTACTTTGACCATTTCTTCGAAATAGCTCATTAGGCGTTGGTAGCCACTCAGTTCAGTATTGGTAAAGCGTGCGTTTAAACGCTCAAAATACTTAGTAAAGTAGTCTTGAATCATCGCTTCACCAAATTGTTCTTTGGATTTGAAGTAATGATAAAACGACCCTTTTGGCACTGCGGCCTTTTTTAATAGCTCTGAAAGACCAACACTCGTGAACCCTCGGTTTACGATCAACTCGTATCCGACGTCGAGAATATGTTGGCGTGTGTCATTCGTCTTTGCGTTCATGAAGTGTACTATAGAATGAATTAGACCAGTCGTCTAGTATTTGTTGTGGGTTATTTAATCAGCTCATACTCAATAACAAAGAGCGTGTCGGTATTTGGGTAGATTTCTCGAATTAGCTGCTTGAGTTTTGGTAGTTCGATGGCTTCTTGTTCTGCATGAAACTCATTAATATCTTCAAAGTGAAGTGGTTCTACAGAACGTATCTTGATATCGCAGACTTTACGATCCGTTTCTAAGGTAAAAACTTCGACTTCTGTATTGGGAACGTAATGGCTTTCTGATTCATCTCGAATCGTTATCGTCTTTTTGCCTGACGTGATCAACGGGGTTAAGAATTCAAAAAAAGTAATCTTGGTTGGATGAGATGGCATGATGTACTCGTTAGTCTGGTTGTTTGGCGTAATTATATACCCAAATCCCCCAGAGATTCCTGTATTACTAGAACGATCGAGCGCGGATGAAGCGAATTAACTTGGCACTAAAGTAACCTGAGATAACGCCTATCCAGTTGGTGCTGAGATCATCAAAACTAAATGATCGATTTGGAATAAAAAGTTGGCTTATTTCTTCCATTGAAACGATAGCTAACAGCAGTAGCAAAAGACGAATCCCAAAAACGTCGGTTTTATTCGAGCTCACCAGAGAAGGGAACGTGAAGACCGATAAAAAGCCGATCAATAAACTGAAAGTAAAGTGAAGCGTACTTGATCCGCCTAAGTAGGTTTCCATTTGCAGGTAAGCAGTATGGTGTAGGTCAGAGCTTTTCCACAAAGAGAGTGAAGCGGTTAGCATCAGGACTAAAACAAAACTCGTGCGTGCCAGTATTAAAGCCATAATTAACCTATTGGAAAGAAGCCTAAGTAACGTTTTACAAAGTACAGTGCAGCTAAATTCTGGATAGCCATGCCAATTGCCATTGCCCACGCTGCACCAATCACACCAAATATTTGGCAAAGCGTAACAAGTAGGCAGATGGACACCGTACCGGAGGAAATTGTAATGTATTTCATGGTTCTCTCATGACCACTCATTAATAATAAAAAACCTACTGAACCAGTCGCAACATTGACTAACTGCCCCAGAGAAAGGACGACTAATAGTGGTGCCGCGGCGAGAAACTCCTCACCAAAAAACTGCATTACAAACTCGGGGAAGAGGGTGCAAATAATTACGGGTACAATCGCTAAACCAACATTGGCTCGGCACGCCAAGCGGCTCAGGTTCTGCAGTTTGCGCATTTGACGCTCTTTGTAGAGAGAGGCAAACATCGGGGCGACCACAAAGTTAATGGTAATCAGCACAAAGCCAATCAGTAGTGATGTGCGTTGGGCTGCGGCTAACAAACCGATTTCCGCTGTTGAGATAAAAAAGCCCGCAATAACAAGGCTTCCCCATTGAAGAACATTCGTGAAGATACTGCCAACCCAGACTTGCTTGGCAGAAGCGACCATTTTTTTGTTTGGTACGAAAGCCGATGTTTGATATTGATCTGAGCCCAGCCAATTGGCACTAGATATGACCGCGACACCTATGCTCGCTAAAAGCAGTGCGGTCATTAGATTGTTGATATTTTGCTGACCCATATAGTCTAGGGCAAAGACAAAAATGACCATCAACATGCTTACCCCAAGCTGCAACGCAAACAGAGATGATACAACATTTCTACATGCTTGAAGCACCCGACTGTTGGTTTGCGCAAGCACCAAGAAAGGTATGCAAAGCAAGCATAGAGTAATCGCATACATTGGTGATTGAGTTTGGTTTAGCTGCTCTGGAAACAGATTAAACCCTGCCAACAAAACGCCTATGGCGAGCAAGCAAAATGCCATACTTCGATAAAGTGCGGTTTTATAGTTTTGGCTTTGTTCAAGCTTCTCTTTGTTATTAAAAGCGATCGCATTGTAACGAACTAACGAGACATCAAAACCTAGCTGAGAAACGATGGCGAGTAGCGAGACTAGGTTGAATAAAAAGAAGAATTGACCGGCCGTCGAAGCGTCACTGGTCTTCGATACAATCAGAGTCAGTAAAAAAGCAAATAGCGCACTCAACACACGCGTGATTGCGGTTTTTAATCCAGTAGATAACAAGCTTTTTTTACCGCTGGGCATCAACAGTAATTTTTGTTGAACAGTGTGAAACATAGGGGCATTTAACCGTAAAGTTTATTGAGTGCGAGGCGCTGTTTTTCTTCACTGAAGGCATCGTTTAATTCTGCTGTATATTGGCGAAAATCGATCTCTTCATAATGATTGACACAATGCGCGATCTGCTTGGCCATTTCTTCAGGTGTGAGCGCTAAAAACGGGTAGTTGAGATCTTTGGTTGCGCCGATGGTCCGAATAACCATAGGAAGATGTAACTTGGATGCTTCTAGAATGGTTAACGGCATCCCTTCCCATGCTGCAGTATGTAGATAAAGGTCTGACCCCTTGAGCTTTTCAACTACCTCATCGCGAGGCAGCATGCCCGTTACATCCACATTTTCAGTGCGTAATTTCTGTTCGAGTACGTGGTCACCACCACCTATCCATGTGATCTCTATCGGGCGGTTAAGCGCATACCGATTAAGGAACTGCAATGTGCTGATAAGAAACTGAGGATCTTTTTGGGGCGCGACACGACCAAGTACAACGAGCTTCAGGGCTTCTTGCTTGTTTCGCTCTATACGATCTTCACTTTGATAAGACACGTAGTTGTTGAGCAGTTCGGCACGTTTCGCACCAATGCTAATGGCTAGGTCACACTCTCGTTGGCTACAGCCTGCAACCACATCAATTTTGCTCAGTTTTACTTTCTCTAGTGCTTTATAGATCTGGCGTGCAAGCTCTGAGATATCTTCACGTTCGAAGGCATAACAGTGCGGTGTGTAAACCAAGCGTGCCTTGCCAAGCTTTAGAAATCGGCCGAGAAATCCCGCTTTACTCGAGTGCAAATGCACGACGTCGGGAGCAAGTGATGCAATCATGTGGTTTGCATCGCGAATAAATTGAAGCAAGCCGCCTTCTACCCACTTTGTCTGTACGAAAATGTGGTGGTTGTTCTCATTGGTCAAGTCGTTTTCTCGGGCTCTGGCTAGCAAGAAATGTTGATAAGGCTCGTCTCTGGATGAGTGAACATAACTATAGAGGGCGGTTTGAACGCCACCTCCAAACGCTTCTGTAACATGGAGTACTTTCTTCATGATGATTTTGTCCCTGGTGTTTGCATCCATTTGTGTTTAAAAGCATCACGCTCTTGCTCTGAATAAACGTGGCGATACAAGGGAAGATCGTACATATAGAACAGTTTTGAGAAGTCGTAGTGATTCTTAAAGTGTTGGTGGATATTGGAGTACCACTTGTTTTTCGCTTCGTTGCTGTTTTTCAGTACGAAGTCTTGCAACTCAAGAAACTCACCGATTTCTTTATCAAGAGAACTGAGCTGTTCGCATTTGATTAGCATGACGTTGGCCTGATCGTTCTGGAATGTGAAGAAAGGTTGAGTGTTGTCCAGCTCTTGGCGCATCGCATCGATATTGAAATTACGCTTTAACTCGTTGTCGAACCAGTCCGCAAAATAGTTGAGATTGATATAGTTATCAAAGCAATGCTCGAGGTGCTGATACGTGACTTCCATATCTCGGTGAATTGCATCATTCTTTTTGCCTTCGATAAATTGCAAATGGAGGTCTTGAAAGAAACGAGAAAAGACAGTTGCGATTGGATCGCGGACCAGCGTAACGATTTTAATCTGCTCGCGTTTTTGTAAGATACGTTTTCGCTGCTTGAGCACTAAGCGATAGAGTGCGCGGTTTCGGAAGTCGAAGAATTTACTCACGTCTTTTTTATTGTGATACATGTGAAATTCTTCGTGATCATCAAAGGTGTGGATGTGATAGCTCGGGATATTTTTCTCCCCTAGCGTGTGCTCAATTGATGAGGAGCCAACTTTGCCCATTTGGTAAACTAAAACAAAATTATCAGCTTGGAGTTCTCGGTTCTTTTCAAATTGTCGAGAGATTGAATACTTCATCTATCCTATCCTTGATTATTCATATTCGTGGTGATGGTTTACCGGAAAAGTATGAGCAATGGCCCTTGAGTCGTTGCTCATGCTGATCATGACGGGTAATAAGAGTATTAAAATTATGGTGGTGTTTACCGCAACGAAAAACACCATGATGAGGGCGTATATCGCAAGTAATAGGCTTTTTCTGTTTTCATTAAGACTACGGAAGCAAAAGCGAATAAAAAGAAAATAACCACCAAACAGCAGACCGATACCAAGCAATCCGTATTCAATTGCGGTATCTAACACAAAGTTGTGGGTGTAGATCGCCAGCTCATCATAATTAAAGTAACTGATCATAAAGTTGGGTAACATTTTCGCGCCGACACCTAACACTGGGTGTTGAAGTAAAATATCTAGCCCATTGGCAAGTAAAAGTTTTCTATGAAGATTCGATACCCAGCGCGCTTCACTTTGGTTGGCAAATAAGACGTCTTCTTGGGTTATTTCCAATGTGTCTGCTAGCGTTTCAAACCCAACGTAGAGTGTGGTTGTGACGGCAGTAAACACAATGAAGCTCAAGGCTAATAAAATTGTCCACGTGTACGTTTCGCTGAGCGATTTTCTCATTAAGTTTTTTACGAGCAGTTGGTCAAAGAAGAAAAGCAGACAAAAACCAAGTAGCGCTTTTCTTTCTTGTGACAACACCAGTAATACTAAAGCTACGAGCATCAAAAGGTGGAAAGCGCGAATTTTATCTCGATAAAGGTACAGTAGCGAGCACAGTACACCGAACCCGTATTTACTTACCCCGAGTAACTTAAACCCGCTTTGATAGCCCTGAGCAAAGTGCCATAAGGCAACGAGCGTACAGATGAAAAACAACAGATACGTGAAATAAACCATTACCCGTTCGTCATCAAACACGCCATAGGCGTACATTAGGCTCAGTAGGCACAAAATCGCTAACCATTGCACAGTTTCTATAACTAGCGGCATTAAAGGGACGCGATTTAGCAGACCATTTATGAACACATACCCAGTGAACAATATGAGGAACCCCATACAGGGATGCATGAGTTTTTCAGCTTTTCCTTCCAATACCACTAATGCAGTAAAACCAATGGACAAAAGGCTTGCGATGTCAGATGGGGCTAGCGCTATTCCTCCAGCACGAAACTTCATAGGAATAAAGAACAATGCTAATAGGCATGCTGCAAGCAATGAGGCGCGATGGCTCGATGGCGCGGAACTATTTGTTGGCGCAAAGCTGCTGGTAGATTCCATAGTAACCTTCACGAAATTTATCGATGGTGTAGAGAGAGGCCCTATTGACTGAGTATTGACTTGCAGCGTCATACCGCTCAACACTTTCACACAGCTGGAGGACTTTTTGGCTCAGTTCAGTGGCGTTACCAACTTGAAATAAATATTCGGCACGTCCGGTGACGTCATCCAAACCAGGTACGTCCGATGATAATACGGGTAAGCCTGCTGCCATCGCCTCAACCGCCGCCAAACCAAAGCCTTCGACGTGCGACGATTGCACGTAAATATCCATGTTGTTCAAAAAGGCTGGAATGTCAGAAACTACGCCATGAAAGTGAACACGTTGCGCGACGTTGATTTTTGTTGCCAATGCTTGCAGTGACGATTTTTTTTCTCCATCTCCCGCAAGGTGGAGTTCGTATCGTCTTGGTAAATGGATAAGTGCTTGGATAAGTGTTTCATGATCTTTATGTTGGTGAAGTCGGCCCACCATTCCAATCTTGATAACTTGTTTGTCGATTAGGTGGCTGGCGCATCTTGGCGTCATAGAAAACCTTTTTAAATCAACGCCATTGTGCACCACGTGATATTTGTGTTGGTAGCGAGGCATGAACTTCACCAGTTCATCTTGTACTTTTTCACTAATACTGACCGTCAAGTCGTGGCCCCAATATAAGACGTATTCCATGAACTTAAACAGCGGATAGTCACGTCGACGGTTATAAGAACAGTGCTCAGTCTGGATTCGTTTTTTACCTACCGCCAATAGCGCTAGGTAAATGGAAGGGTAGAGGTGCCCGTGAACGACATCCGGCCAACGCAGCAAAGAGAATTTCTCACTCAATGGCAATGTGCGCCAGTTAAAACACTCTATGCCTTGGGCGGATAGCATTGGTAAGTAATCATTTTCATCACACAAGACCAAAATTTTGATTTCGTATTCAGGCTTATGTTCTAAAACAAGGTCGACTAAGAACTTCTGAGCACCGCCGTTCTGAGAAAGATCATTGATAATATGTAGAATCTTGGTTTTCATGATTAATTGGTCAGATATTGCTGTTTAAGGTCGGTGATTTCTGCATTTGAGAAAAAGTGCTTCGTCAATTTAGAATTCAGCATTTCTTCAACGTACTCGGGTGTAGGTTGAAATTGCGTTTTGAATTCTTTCATTAGTGGCGAGTACCATTTGTTGTCTGATTGATTTTCATAAACAACATCCACGGGGTAACCTAAAAAGTCTTCAACTGCGGAGTTAGCCTTCGTTAGCTTGTCACTTCGAATGACCAACAGTGAGAAGTTATTGTTATGGTATGTTTGATAGCCTACTTCGTGATTAAAAGACTCGTTAAACACATCAATCCCTGTTAGTTGTTTGATCTCGTTGTCAAACCACTGCAGCGCATATTGATGATTCATGTGCTTATCAAATGCTTCTTGGAGTAATTGCGGTCGTTCGGTACGTATTGCGCTGTCATCCTTTAGATATTTGTCCGCCATCCAAAAAGGAAGTGCTTGAAAGAACATTGAGACATTTCGTCCGATCGGTTCACGCACCAGAGAGATAATTCGAACTTTTTTCTTGCGCTTTAACATATGGCTCATCGTTATACGCTTTAGTCGTCGCTTTAACGCATTGATCTGAGGCTTATGCAATTGCGCTCTAACGGGGGATATTTGTTTTTGCGCATCGACGGTCATAAGGTCGTGCAAGTGAATCGAGTTAGGAATGGAATGCTCTAATGCACTCGAACCTACTTTGCCCATTTGATAGATCAATACCGGCTGTTCTTGGCTTTTCAACGTTTGGTACCAAGATAGGTTTACGTTAGTAGGCGTATTTCTGGACATAAAGCGTCTCTCCTTCCTTGGCCTTGGCTTGTGTGATTAAGACGCCAAGAGATGGAACTGAGTGTTGTATTTGTTTAGATAACGCAAGGTTAACCAGTGATGATTTTGTTGATTCTGAGCGAATGACGGTGATCAGACCATTGGCATACTTACCAAGAATAAGTGCGTCACTCACTGACAATAGGGGCGGTGTGTCGATAATGATTCGGTCATACTTATTTTGAAAATGTTCGAGCAACTTTTTAAAGCGATCAGAAGCCAGTAATTCCTGTGGGTTTGGCGGAACTAGGCCGGCCGGTAATACATCTAAGTTGGCTTCTTTTATATGTGTAACACAATCTTTGATTGGCGTATCCATCGTCAGGATATGCGTTAAGCCAGGGCTTGATTCAGCAATACCGAATCGCTTTGCGATGGAAGGTCGACGTAAATCGCAGTCGATGATCAACACCTTTTCCATTTTTGAAAACGACACCGCCATATTGATACTGGTCGATGTTTTTCCTTCTTCTGGAATAGCAGAGGTAAAGGGCAATATCTTTTGCTTCGTGTTGGTTAATCTGAGCAGAAGCGAGGTTCTGACCGAGCGGCAAGCTTCACTAAATAGTTTTTCTTCATCATCTAAATACGCGCTATAACTGACGCCGTTTTTACGCAAATTGCGTTTTTTGACCATAGGAATCACACCTAAACACGTAACACCAAGTTTTTCCTGCACATCAGCTGTGCTTCGGATAACTTCTCGCATCGTTTCTAAGATGATGACTAGAGCGCAAGCAATGGCAAAGCCAAAAAAGGTGGCAATCAGTACCAGTTTGATTCGTTGTGGTGCCACCGGGAATAGAGGAATGATGGCTTTATCAGTAAAGCGAGCAGTGACATTCTTGTAGTCGCTGGTGGCGTTGGTCTCTTTCTCACGATTTAAGAACGCTTCATAGAGTGCCTTATTGGATTCAACCTCGCGTTTTAACTGTTCGTAACGCGCTTTTTGTGACCCTAACGATTGGAAGTCTGACTTTTTGTTATCGAGTTCTTCTCGAAGCATGTCCTCTTGCGCTTTTGCAGCAAGAAGGTCTTGTTGCTTACTGAAGGAAATGTCACGGATGAGTTGCTGGGTTCTTGATTGAATTTCAGCAAGCTGTGCTTTCGCCTGAATCATTCGATCATGTTTAGGTCCGTAGCGCTGTGCCAGTTCAGAGAGATTTTTGGCTGCCTGTGCTTCCGACAATTTTAGATCGCGGATTTGCGCTTGATTAGCGAATTCATCAATTGACAACAAGCTGTCTAAACTTTGCGAAGATTTACGTCGTAACAGTTGGATTAACGTCTGCGCTTCAATACGCTTATTAACAGCGATATTCAGCTTGCGAGTGAGTTCTTCTAGCTCATTTGCGTAAATTTCATCAATACCGTTTATATCGATCAACCCTTCTTTTAACAAGAATTCTTGCAGCGCTTGCTCCGAGTTACGTAATCGCTCCTCCAATTTTTGAGAGTTATTTGTCAACCAAGTAGCCGCATTTTGTGTAACGACCAATTTGGCTTCAAAATTTGCGTCAATATAGGCTTGGCCGACCGCGTTGGCGATTGTCATCGCAAGCTTAGGATCGGTAGAACGAAAGCGAATTCTGACTAATTGGGTGTTACGTACTGGCTCAATATCGAGTTTACTTCTGAAAGCTTGAAGTGCCTGATAATAGGACTCTGAAAACTGGGCGGTTTCTTTTGGGCTTGGTGCAACATTCAGTAGGTCTTGAACAAAAGGAATCGACTTTATTTGGTCGATTTTTTTATTTACCCCCCCTGAGCTTGTGAACTCAGGTAATTGGGTGAGGTTCAACTCTCTAATGACCTTATCTGCAATATGATTCGATTTTAAAATGGCGATTTGCGTTTGAAAGTACTCTTTTTTTGTCGTGTCGACGCCATATACTTCCTCGATTGAAAGGGCGCTTTTTTGCTCCTCTTGGATGAGTAGCGTAGCTGTAGCTTGGTATATCGATGCTTTGGAGTAGATATACCAAGTACAAGTTAATGAGAACAGAAGCGTGAATGCTGCGATGCTTAGCCAATTCTTTTTAATCGCTTTGAAGTGATGGCCAAAACGAATCAGTTCTACTTTGTTCATCTGGAGATTATTTGGATGAGTCCCGTTCATTTGATTCCCTGTCACTTAAAAGAAGCTCTGGTCAATAAATACAATGTCACCAGGTTCAACGTTGCGGTGCATACTGACTCCTTCCATCGTTTGACCCGTTTTATGCTTGGTTAGGTTAATGCCTTTGCGTGAGGCTCTGTCGGTCAAGCCACCTGCTAGAGCGATGGCCTTCTCTATGGTTAACCCTGGACGGTACTCAAATCCACCAGGTTTCCTGACTTCGCCATTAACGTAAAACAGACGAAAGTTATTGATGGTGACCATCACTTTTGGATTGATGAGATAATCGCCTTTTAAGCCCGTTTCTATTTCGTACTTGAGTTGTTTTGGTGTTTTTTTGATTGCTTTAATTCGGCCAAGGTAGGGGTAATCAAAGTAGCCATCTGACGTTATTAGAATATTTTTAATCGTAAGATCTTCTTCACCATAGACCTGCACGGAAATGGTATCGCCAGTATCGAGTAAGTAATCTTCCTCGTTTGAGTCAGCGTTGACCAAAGTGCTAAATAGCAACAACGCTACACTCATGAATTTGATGAATGCCTTCATTAATAATCCTTTTTACAGAGAAAACTGTGCGCTTAAAGTCCAAATATTTTGTTCGAAGCTATAATCCGATCGGCTAGAGTTTTTATCTTGGTATTGCCAATCGGCTTGCAGCTGTATCCAACGTTTGATCTGATAATCGATACCAAAAGATAGAGTGTACCGATCGTCGTTTCTGGAGATTCCCGTGTAATCATCTTGTTGATAAACAGCACCTAAGCGAGTTGCAAGGTAACTATTCCAATCGTGCTTCAGGTTCAGTCGGTAACGAGTTTGTAGGTTGTAATCGCCATCTTGATCGGGGTTAACCGCCGCTTGAGTGGTTTTCACGCTGACTAGAGTTTGTTCTTGAGGCAACCATTCAAAGCCGATATCCCAACTAAAGCCTTTAAATGTCTCTCGTTTAGCGCTGTCAAAATCTTTGATTTGATAACCGAGTCGAGCGATGCCTTTGGTTTTTCCTGTGACTTCCCATTCGGCACCGGTGTAATAGAAACTGGTGTTGTTATCTTTCGATGGCTGCGCAGAATTTCGGTGCTGATACTCGGTTACGATTTGGTTTGTTCCGACTAACCAATAGGTTCTTGGCGTCGCTCTTAAATAGAACTCCAAATGTGCATTGGGAGCTCGAAAATCGTTGTATTTAGTTTTAGCGTTTGGGCGACCAGGCAAGCCGTCACGATAGTTTTGATAGGTTTTATCACTATAGCCTAAACCGAATTCGAGTCTGCCTTTGGCACCGTTAGATCCAAAGACATAATTGGTTTTTACATCGTTACGGTTGAACTCTATTGGTGCGTCGATTGCGCTACCATTACCTTCGGTAATATCTTCTCCTCGAACTTCATGCTGGGCGCGAAAACGGTAATCAACCACTAAACGATGACGATGATTAAATTCGAAAAAGTTGGAAAACTGAAAAGTGTGGTCGTCGAAGTCGTTGCGATCGTCAGATGAAAAGCCAGCTTTTAACTTATATAAAATATCTGCGCGATAGCGATTCCGTTCTATACGTGCTAGTAAGCTTGGTTCTATACCCCAAATATTGACTGACTCTACATTGCCGGATTTTTCCGCTTTATTGATGTTGTCATCTCCCTCGTAGAAAGTTTTTACGAGGGGAATCAACTCTATACCAGACTCGGTTTGGTAAGCCATCGGTTCTGCGAGCAAGTCAGTAGAAAACAGACTCAATGCTATTGCCATTGTCAGTTTCTTCATAATCTCAACCTTAGTAAGCGTTAGCACCAGTGAAGCCTTTGAAAACGGTCATAAAGATGATTTTGATGTCCATCCAAACCGACCAATGGTGGATGTAATCCAAATCAAACTCGACTCTCTTTTCCATTTTTTCTAAGGTGTCGGTTTCGCCGCGATAACCATTAATCTGCGCCCAGCCAGTAATGCCTGGTTTTACTTTGTGACGTAGCATGTAGCGATCCACGATCTGACGGTATTCTTCATTGTGTGCCACGGCATGAGGGCGTGGGCCGACAATAGACATGGTCCCTTGCAGTACATTGATAAATTGAGGTAGTTCGTCCAAAGAGGTGCGACGTAGAAATCCGCCAAAAGGCGTAATACGAGGATCGTTCTTTGTCGCCTGTTTCACGTTGGAACCTTGATCCATGGTTGTCATTGAACGGAACTTCCAGACTTCAATCTTGCGTCCATCAAGACCGTACCGATGTTGTTTAAAGATGACAGGGCCTTTAGACGTTGCCTTAATGACAATCGCAATGACGAATAGAATAGGGGCGATTAAGACCAAAATAATGCTCGAAAACAAGATGTCTTCAAACCGTTTTACCCAAGAAGAAATTCCAGCAAAAGGTGTATCAAAGACACTTAGTGTTTGAACTTGGCCGATCTGCGCCCAACGAGAATGTAAAAGGTTATAAGTGAAGAAGTCGGGAATCAGATACGTATTTGCGGTGGTATCTGAGAATTGGTTAAGAAGTGACGCAATGCGCTCTTTTGCGTGCATTGGCATCGCGATATAGACGTAATCTACTTCCCCTTTTTTAGCTCGCTCAAGGGCGTGGTCAACAGCTCCTTTAATAGGATAATCAGAATTTGGCAATCTGTCGGAAGATCGTTCGTCGTAAAAGCCATCAAAAAGCACGCCGTGTTCTGTGTGGTTTTGAATTTCGTTAGCTAGGGTAATGCCGTGAGGAGTTTGGCCGATGATGATCGCAGTGCGAGTGTTGAATCCTTTTTTTCTCAAATAGGCTAATCCGGTACGGAATGTTACTCGCCATGCTAAAAGCAGAGCGGGCGTAATCGCAAACCACAGCGCTAAAATTGTGTTATCAAATAAGGTATGGACTTCAGAAAAATACAGCACAATAAAGATAAGTGCAGAAGTCACCGCCCAAGAAACACAGACAATAAACATCTGCTCTTTAAACGAACTGGTTCGCCAAGAGCGATACAGATTGCCGCTTTCTGCCATAAATAGAAAAGAGATGCCTCCAACGAAAGCCAATATGACGTAATCTTTCCCCATCGCAGTATTCATGTCTTTGAACACTAAAAGCAGCATAAAAGAGACGATGACAGCAAGATCTGAGATGCGATATAAAAAAGCGAACTCCATCTCATGAGAGCGGATAAGTCCTTTTTGTTTCATGACTCAGTTTCCCTTCTGACACGCTACCGCCCTTGGGTGTCTTCCCCAATTGCCGTGTCGTGAACGTTATTAGTAGTTAGTGCACAGAGCATTCTGTGGAATGCTGCTGAGTTTTTTGTCACGTGTAATTTCGTTGATAAGTGTAAAAATTTGCTTTGTTGAGGTAAGTGGAAATAAGAATGATATTTAGCCCTTTGGCTAAGTTTGGCGGGTTAGGAAAAAGCTGGTACTTACTTATGAGGAATGAGGAAAAGTATTAAAAATGAAGTATCAGTACAAAGACAATGGTTTATGTGAGGGTAGAAGAAACGGGTGATTTGATTCGTTCACGATTAATGATTTAGTATCGAATTGCTGATATTTATTAAGATAAAAAAATCCCTCTCACTTGAGAGGGATTTTTTTGAGTAAGGACGAATGAATTATTCGACTTCTACGCCGTTTTCTTTGTATAGGCGGCGGCATGCGCGACCATCACTGTGGAACAGGTGACAACGATGAGCTGGAATACCGATCTCGATTTTATCGCCAGTGTCGACTGCAAGCGTGTCAGGCTGACGGAAAATAACGTCGGCGTCCGCACCTTCTAGGTTTAGGTATACTTGAGTTTCGTTACCTAGCTTCTCAACAATCATCACTTCACCGTGAATACTTGCATCAGCTTCAGAAGCGGATAATAGGTGCTCAGGGCGAATGCCTAAAGACATTCGGTCGCCGCGGTTAACTGTTGTACCATCCACCGGAATCCAGAAAGATACGCCGTTAGATAGTTGAACTTTGACGCGCTCTGCTTCTACTTCATCAATGAATACGCTCATGAAGTTCATTTTCGGAGAACCGATAAAGCCAGCTACAAAGCGGTTTTGTGGGTAATGGTAAAGCTCAAGCGGCTTACCAACTTGCGATACATAACCGCCGTCTAGTACAACGATTTTATCTGCCATTGTCATCGCTTCTACCTGATCGTGCGTTACGTAGATCATGGTACAACCAAGTTGGCGTTGTAGCTTAGTAATTTGTGCACGCATGTTTACACGCAGTGCCGCATCCAAGTTTGATAGTGGCTCGTCTAGAAGGAATACATTTGGCTGCGATACCAATGTTCGGCCAATCGCCACACGTTGACGCTGTCCACCAGAAAGTGCTTTTGGTTGGCGCTCAAGCAAGTGGCCTAGTTGTAGGATTTCTGCTGCTTGTTCAACACGCTTGTCGATTTCTGCTTTGTCTGCTTTTGCTAGTTTCAAGCCAAATGACATGTTGTCATATAAGTTAAGGTGCGGGTAAAGAGCGTAAGACTGGAATACCATACCAACACCACGTTTGGATGGTTCGACGTCATTCATGCGCTGGTCACCAATATACAAATCACCTGAAGTAATGTCTTCAAGACCGGCAATACAACGTAAAAGGGTAGATTTACCACAACCTGATGGACCTACAAAAACAACAAATTCACCTTCGTTGATTGTTAGGTCTACGTTCTTAGAAATCAGTACGTCGCCATACGCTTTACAAACATTTTTTAACGTGACACTCGCCATGTAGCTCGTCCTCGATCAATTTTTTATTATTCACCGCTCATCATTATATGAATTATCTAGCGAGCAGTAACAGTAGGAATCGGTAAGTTCTTGCGGTTGGTAAGAAAAGTAGGGTAGCACTTCAATAAAATGTCCTGAATAGAAGTGCTACCCATCATAGCCAAGTACGAGTTTCTCTCCCCCACATTATTCGTATTGTCTCCCCCGTGAAATAATTACCACAAACAACACTAATAATGACATTCCACTCGTCTGGCAATGCAAAACCAGCAAATCTTTTTCCTAATACGTAGGCACTGCTGGGAAAGGGTTCTTACCATCCACTCTTGGATGACTGCAGTTTCTAAGATTGTGCGTAGTGCGACATCCTCCTAATAGAAATAATTGTAGGGGGAGTAGAAAGGGAGGAGTAAAAAAGGAGGAGGAAGAGAGCAGTTGGTCGGAAATCACATTATTGCACCACCTAAAGTTGAAACCGATCACAGGAACTATCCATTTTGTGATTTGAGTCTCTTACCCTTGGCGATTTAGATCACGAAAATACGTCATAATTGTAAGGGCGTAGGGATTAGGAGGATGAGACATATTGGATTATTTCAGATGATATATGTCGAAATACGGCTGAACCTCAATGGACTAGCCCTACATCAAAAATATAAAAAGGATACGAACATGAAAAAGTTAAGCGCTGTAGCACTAGGTACTCTTGTTGCTTTGGGTTCTTTTGGTGCTAATGCTGCCATCGAAGAAGGACAACTTACTATCTGGATCAACGGTGATAAAGGCTACAACGGCCTTGCTGAAGTTGGTAAGAAATTTGAAGAAGACACAGGCATTAAAGTGACTGTGGCTCACCCAGATGGCCTTCAAGACAAATTCCCTCAAACTGCAGCGACTGGCGACGGTCCTGATATCGTATTCTGGGCTCACGACCGTTTCGGTGGTTACGCAGAAGCTGGCCTGCTAGCAGAAATTAAACCTTCTAAGAATATTCAAGAAGGTATCGTTGATTTCGCTTGGGATGCAGTACGTTACGATGGCAAATTGATCGGCTATCCAGTTGCGGTTGAGTCTCTATCTCTAATCTACAACAAAGACCTAGTTCCAAACCCACCAAAGTCTTGGGAAGAGGTTGCAGCATTAGATGCAAAACTTAAAAAAGACGGCAAGTCTGCAATCATGTGGAATCTAAAAGAACCGTACTTCACTTGGCCACTAATGGCGGCTGATGGCGGCTACGCGTTCAAATACACTTCTGAAGGTTACGATGTTAAAGACGCTGGTATCGCGAAAGAAGGCGTTAAAGACGCAATGAGCTTCGTAAAAGGCTTAGTTGATAAAGGCGTAATCTCTGCGGATATGGATTACTCAGTGTCTGAGTCTGCGTTCAACCAAGGCAAAACAGCGATGACGATCAACGGTCCATGGTCTTGGGGCAACATTGAGAAGTCTGGCGTTAACTACGGCGTGACTACGCTACCTAAGTTCCAAGGTCAATCTTCTAAGCCATTCGTTGGTGTTCTAACGGCTGGTATCAGCACTGCGTCTCCAAACAAAGACCTAGCAGTTGAGTTCATTGAGAACTACCTACTAACAAACGATGGCCTACGTATGGTTAACAACGATAAGCCTCTAGGTGCGGTAGCACTTAACTCGTTCCAACGTGAGCTTGATTCAGATACTCGTATCGCAGCAACAATGGACAATGCGATGAACGGCGAAATCATGCCAAATATCCCTCAAATGAACGCATTCTGGGGTGCGGCTAAGAACGCAATCATCAACGTAGTTGACGGTCGTCAAACTGTCGATGCAGCTCTTGCAGATGCAGAAAAACAAATGACTAAATAATTAAGTAAGACCTTTTTAAGGAGGAGGCAACTCCTCCTTACTTTTCTATATTTATTCTATATTCGCTAGCAGGTTCCCTATGCAGTCAGTTCAAGGTACAAATGCTATGACAGCACCAGAAGCCAGCCTTCCGAGCAGCAAAAAAGTGTTCATGAAATGGTCACTTTTAGGCACAGTCGGCATCATCAATGGCTACGCAACAATCCTTATGTATTCTCGCGGTGAGATTGCGTTTGCACTACTTACGCTCATTCTTACCGCTTTAGCGTTGTTCATCTTTGGTAGCAAAAAGACGTACGCACACCGTTACATCTACCCTGGTATAGCAGGGATGATCCTTTTCATTCTTTTTCCTTTGGCGTACACCATAGGTTTGGCGTTTACCAACTATAGCGCGAAGAACCAACTCTCTTTTGATCGCGCTCAGAACGTACTTTTGGACCGAACTTACCAAAGTGGTGATAGCTACCCGTTCACTTTGTATAAAACGGAGCAAGGCCATCAACTTGTGGTTGAAAAAGATGGTGAGCTACTTGCAAGCCCGACTTTTCAGCTTGATAACCTTTCAGCATCGGAGTTTGATCTTTCACCAACTGAAGAAGTGACGGGTGAAAAAGAATCAATCAAGGCGATTGTTAAGAACCGCAGTGCGTTGAGCAGTGTCGATTTACATTTGCCAAGCGGTGATGATATCCGTATGAGTGGGCTGCGCAAATTTGCTGCAGTTGTGCCTTTGTACACATTACAAGAAGATGGTGAAACGCTTTACAACAACCGGACTGAAGAAACGCTACGTCCAAATATGGAAGTAGGTTACTACCAGCCTGTCGATGAAAACGGTCAATTTGTTGGCAGCACAGTGTCACCAGGTTTCGTGGTGAACATTGGTACCCACAACTTTGAGCGTGTTTGGAAAGATGATGGTATCAAAGAGCCGTTTATCAGTATCTTTATCTGGACCATTGTTTTCTCTGCGCTAACCGTATTGTTTACGCTTGTTATTGGTCTTGTCCTTGCCAGTGTGGTTCAGTGGGAAGCACTTAAAGGTCGCTCAGTTTACCGTTTGTTGCTAATCCTGCCTTATGCAGTTCCGGCGTTTATTTCTATCTTGATCTTTAAAGGTTTGTTTAACCAAAGCTTTGGTGAGATCAACATGTTGTTGGAAGGCTTATTCGGCATTAGCCCGGCTTGGTTCTCTGACCCGTTCATGGCGAAAACCATGATCTTAATTGTGAACACTTGGCTTGGTTTCCCTTACATGATGATTTTGTGTATGGGCTTACTAAAAGCGATTCCAGACGATTTATATGAAGCATCAGCAATTGATGGTGCGAACTTTGTCACGAACTTTACACGTATCACACTACCAATGATGTTGAAGCCGTTAACACCATTGTTGATCGCGAGTTTTGCATTTAACTTCAACAACTTTGTACTTATCCAGTTGTTGACTGGCGGTGGTCCAAACATGATTGGTACATCAGAGCCTGCGGGTTACACCGACCTACTAGTAAGTTACACCTACCGAATCGCATTCGAAGGTGCTGGCGGTCAAGACTTCGGTCTAGCAAGTGCGGTAGCAACGCTTATCTTCCTATTGGTTGGCGCATTGGCACTTATCAACCTACGTGTAACTAAAGTAGCTCAGGACTAAGGAGAAATTACAATGGCAATGGTACAAGGTAAGTCATTAAAGTATCGTGTTTGGGCTACTCATATTGCAATGTGGGCATTCTTGGCACTGATTATTTTCCCTTTACTGATGATCATCGCGATTTCATTCCGTGAAGGTAACTTTGCAACGGGTAGCCTGATCCCAGACAACCCAACACTTGATCACTGGAAATTGGCATTAGGTTTCTCGGTGACTAATCCAGACGGTACAGTTACACCGCCACCATTCCCAGTAATGACATGGTTGTGGAACTCGGTAAAAGTGGGTGGTATTTCTGCAATCCTAATCGTGGCGCTATCAACCACATCGGCTTACGCGTTTGCTCGTATGAAGTTCAAAGGTAAGAACACCATTCTTAAAGCGATGATGATCTTCCAGATGTTCCCTGCGGTGTTGGCACTGGTTGCTCTGTACGCGTTGTTCGACAAACTGGGTCAGTACATTCCTTTCCTTGGTCTGAACACGCATGGCGGTCTGATCTTCGCTTACTTAGGCGGTATCGCACTGCACGTTTGGACCATTAAAGGCTACTTCGAAAGTATTGACTCGTCTCTAGAAGAAGCAGCGGCTCTTGATGGTGCTACACCATGGCAAGCATTCCGTTTGGTATTGCTGCCACTGTCTGTGCCAATCCTAGCGGTAGTCTTCATCTTGTCGTTCATCATGGTAATTGGTGAAGTTCCTGTAGCGTCACTACTGCTTTCTGATGTAGACTCGTACACACTTGCAGTGGGTATGCAGCAATACCTATATCCACAAAACTACTTGTGGGGTGACTTTGCCGCAGCTGCTGTACTTTCAGCAGTGCCAATCACTGCCGTATTCTTACTTGCGCAGCGCTGGTTGGTTGGTGGTCTAACCGCTGGTGGTGTGAAAGGATAATCTCTTGTGGTCTGAGATTGATAAGAATAACTAGAAAAGGGCGACCACATGGTCGCCCTTATACTTAGCACGGATATTACAATTTTGGTTTGGCCGCCGATCAGTAATATCTTGGCTTTTATTGGCGTTACGCATAGCTGGCTGTTAGCTTAGTTCCTTACGATTCAATCACTAACAGTTTTTGTAACCATAACCTGAGTTTAGACTCAGGTTTTTTTATGCCTGTTAAAGGCAATTGTGCAATAAGTAGATAGAGATTAGCGGCTTTGCAATGGATTACACAGGGCTTGAATAATGCCCTGCGTAGCACTTCACATAAATAACTAGAGCTTAGTAAAAAGCTAAATTGAGGTAGGGAAGGAAGAGATTAAAACTCTCGGCTGGAAGGTGCGCATCCAACGTATTGAAGCAGCGTGTACAAACTTTCTTGCTGCAGTGCGACGCGACGAAATAGATTAGCAAAGGTAACGTCACCGCCAAAGCAAGTTTGAATGTAATGATTAATTTCTGTTTCGTTATACCCCTCGACGTACATGGTTCTCACCCACTGGTACTCGACCGCTTTTAAATTGGTCAACGTCTCTTCACTTAAGGTCGTTTCTTTTAGTCTCAAGATCCAAACTCTATCCAACTCTAAAATAATGGATGGATTTAAGCAAAGCTAGGTGAAGGATTTATGACAGAGAAGGGCGAGCGTGAAACAAATGGCAAAACCATGATGTTGCTCCACACTCTGGGTCTAGGTAACGTTGAGGTACTTAATAGCGTTCTTAACGGATGCCAGTTACTTGAGATATTTAACGTGTGCTTCCATTTCTTCCCCAATCTCTTTACGCATGTTCATAAGACGGATAGCGGATTGCTCTAAGGCTTTGTCTTCATCTGACTCTGGAATCCATTTCGGTACATCGGTTGGTTTTCCGTTTTCATCTACAGCAACCATGATAACGATACAGTGAGTGGTGAGTCTGTTTTTCATTTGCTTTGGATCACTAGCTTGCACGTCAATCGCAATGTGCATTGAGCTTCGTCCGGTATAAATGACTTTCGCGCTAACTTCGACTAAGTTGCCGACATGAATCGGCGCAACAAACCGAATGCCGCCAGCATATGCGGTAATGCAATATTTACCACTCCACGCTGCAGAGCAGGCGTATGCTGCCAAGTCGATCCATTTCATTACGGCGCCGCCGTGCACTTTTCCGCCAAAATTTACGTCGCTGGGTTCTGCTAAAAAGCGAAGGGTAATGTCTCTTTGACCACTGCTCATCTGTCTTTCCTTGATGGGTTATTGTTTTCCCAATTTAGCAGCAAGATGAATTTTCGGGAATAGCGAATGAAACAAAATATTAACTTTTATTCGAACGCTGGAAGTGACAAGCCACAGCGTAGTTCTGTGGCTTGGGGTGTAGATGTTAATTGGCGGTAGAGGCAATCTCAGAATTGGACAATGGTTTTCTCTGTCTTACTTTTATTTGCGACAAGATAACGCCAGAGATGACTAACAACCCACCAATAATGTGGTAAGTGTAAATTTTCTCACCAATTAGTGTTGAAGCAAGTATGACGGAAACCACAGGCATTAGGTTCATGAACATAGCACTTGAATCAGCACCAATTGAATCAATCGCTTTGACCCACATCAGCGGCGCGAAAATGGAAGCAGCAATACCAGCATAAGCGATTAATGGTAGCGCGTCTTGGCTTGGTAACAGTTGCTCACTAGAGAGCCAAAGTGGTGTGAGCATCAAAACAGAAAAGAAGCCCTGCATGTAAACCAGAGTCAAACTACTGAATGGCATTTTCCAGCGTTTTAGCAGAACACAATAAGCCGCGTATACCATGGCAGCAACGAGCATTAAGCTGTCACCTTGCGTTAAGTCTTGATGTAAAAAGTAAGTGATATCACCGTGACCAAGCATAAATGCTAAGCCGCCGAGCGAAATGACACCACCGACGATACTTAACATTGATATAGATTTACCGAGCAATGGGACACTTAAAAACACACTGATCAAAGGAACTAAAGAGGTGATCAGGGCCATATTAGAGGCCGTTGTTGTTAAACCGGCATAGTATCCAAGTGACTGGTTGAGAACCATACCAAGTAACGCAAGAAACGCCAACTTAGCTAAGTAAGGTCGAGTAATGTGTCGTTGTTTGATGATTGCAGGCAGGCAAAATGGCGTTAGGAGTACCATTGCGACAAACCAACGGTAGAAACTCATCGCACTTGGTTCAATGGCGCTCGCAGCCATCTTGTTCACAATTGAGTTACCACCCCAAATCATAACGGTGAAAAACGGAAGTAAATAAATCATGAGAACCCTATAGCACAATTATTGATGGCGCTAGTCTGGCAGGTCTTTATAATAAAAAGTATCTCTTAAAAGACATCGTAAGCGATAGGAAGACAATTTTGAAAAAGAGCGCCAGAAATCTTCACCCCTCCTTATCAATCGATCGTGCGCCATCAGATGTATTTATGAATTTCGAAGCGTTTCTCTCTAATACAGAAACACGAATTCATAGCCACCCTTGGGGGCAAGTGCAACTGATCAGCGGTGGGATTCTGGAGATGGATGCAGAAGACACAAGATTTCTAGCACCTCCACATCTTGCTATTTGGGTTCCCGCCGGAATTCGTCACACTAGCTACAACCGTAAGCCAATCGAATATTGTTCTTTGAATATTGCCCCTGAATTGACGGCGCATTTTCCAACTAAAACGAGCTTGATCAAAGTGACTCCAATCGTGTCATCTATTATTGAGGACTTTCGTCAGCGAGACATTAATGTGGCGCAAACTGATGAAGACAAGCGCTTGGTACAAGTGTTATTGGACCAGCTTGCAAAGCAAGAAGTCGAACATCACTTTTTACCGACTACCGACAATAAGTATCTTGAACCGATTTTAAAAGCAGTAGAAGAATCGCCGACGGATGAGATCAGTTTGGCGGAGTGGGCGGCAAAAGTGCATACCACAGAACGCACGTTAGCGAGACATTGCCAGAGTGAGTTAGGAATGAGCTTTACTGAGTGGCGCTTACGTGTGCGATATTTACATTCTATGGAGTTGCTGCGTAAAGGGCAGACCGTAAAAGAAGTCGCTCTGACGTTAGGTTATAACCAAGCTAGCCCTTTTATCGCGATGTTCAAGAAATACTCCGGCATGACACCGGAGCAATACAAGAATCGATTGTTATAAAAGTGTAGAGTCTATTTTAAAAAAATTGACAATGCGCTGTATGATGACCGACTCGAAAAGCTGATGGTATTGGAAAGACTTACGTCTATCTTGTGTCAGATTGAGTCAGAATTATAACCTTGAGAATTCGCTTTATTATTATTGCTTTACAACATGCCTGTAAGATTCTTTAGATGATACAATGTGCTAAAGTGACAAAAAACTCAATTGACACCGCTTAGATTTAAGTATTGATTGTTATTAGTTTCTTCAGCCGCCAATTTGTCCCTACTTTTCAAGGAAGTAGAGTTGTACTGTGCAACTATAACTCTTCTACCCTCAATCGTGAGTTCCAATGTGGGTGACCATATATTCTGATCGCGATGCGTCACAATAATCACGGTCGAGTTCAATGTTTGAATATGTTGAGCAATACTTTTTTCGGTTGCTTCGTCTAATGCTGCCGTCGCTTCGTCGAAAATGAGGATTGGCGCCTTTTTAATGAGAGCTCGCGCAATTGCGACTCTCTGTCTTTCACCTCCTGACAACCCTGAGCCTCTTTGTCCTACTGTTTGATGTATTCCTTTAGGAGATGAGTCAATAAGTTTGTCCAATTGTGCGTGTCTTGCAAAGCTCTCAACTTCATAATCACTTGCATTGGGATTACCTAACCGAATGTTATCCGCCAATGTGCCAGTAAAAATGACCGGTTCTTGAGCAACATAGGCTATATGCTGGGTGAGCACGTCATAAGGGATACTCTTTAGATCTATCCCTCCGAGCGAAATAAGACCTTGGTCAGGATCATCAAACCTTAGAAACAGGCCCAGTAAAGTGCTTTTGCCACTGCCACTGACTCCATTGATGACGACGGTATCACCTTGTTTGATCTCCGTGCTAGCATCTTCAAAGAGATCTAAATGGCCCACAAGGTTCAGTTCGAACTTATGGTTTTTGGGGGAGGTTGCAAATTGAGGATTAGGCTCAGGCAGAACAGGGACATTCGTTAACTGAGCGTAATTTTTAATTGAGGATTTTACGTCGTTAATCGCAAAGCCTGCCAACGCGAGTTCACCCAAAGGTGCAGCTGCACGGGTAATCAATATCAATAAAGCCAAGACTAATAAGGGTTGAGTAATCGGCTCTAAGACGAGATAGATGGCGATACCTGCAAGGGGTAAAATCGTTGCCAATCCTGATACTAAGGTTGCGATAGAAGCGTTACGATTAATAGTTGAATGAGCTTCTTCTTGTGCGTGCCAACTCTGTTCAATACGCTCGATTGAGCGCTCAGGCCCCGCTGTTGAGCGAAGTAACTCAAGGTTATCTATGAGCTCAAGTGTTGATTTAGTCGCTTGAAGCTCTGCGTCATGTCGGTCGCTATCTGAGCGACTTAGGTATCTTTGCGCCTTGTACTGAACGAGCAGTGCAACTAGTAACAATACGGCACTGAGTAGTGCAATTTCACCTCCTCCAACGACCCCAATACCGATAATTAAAAATATGGGTAACATTGGAGCGTGTAAAAATGTTTGTAGCTGATGAGCAGGAATGGCCATAAAGCCAGGTATTCCTCGTTCTGCTAGTTGGGTGAGCTGAGTTCTATGCTGATCATTAAACCAAGCTAACTTTGCTTTACTGAGCGAATGACCTACTGATGAATAAAGATCCCCAGCCAGTTTCGCACCAGAGAGAAATCCAGAACGAGTTACAATAACGGTAACTATCACAGTTAGAACAGCAGCTATTATGACGTTCAATGGTGAAGCTTGTTCGACAATAGATATTGCAAGAAATGTGTAAGCCGTTGCCTCAAATAATGCAACTAGTCCCCAACCTATAGCGACTCGATATAGACGGTGCTTTGCACTTTGTGGAATTGTCGAATTGGAATAGAGGGTATTGTGAGCCGTCATACTTCTTCATCCTGTCGTTGAGCCTTTCTGTTGAGCATCAATGTAGTGTCTGCAAGTTTCGCGAGTTCTGAGTCGTGAGTAATTATGATCAATATCTTGTCTTGTGTTTTCGCAAACTTCGCGAGATTTCTGATCACAGTGAAGGCCGTATTTTTATCGAGAGCACTGGTTGGTTCATCCAGTAATAGAACGTTGGCTTGAGTTAGAAATGTGTTAGCTATTGCGACACGTTGTTGCTCGCCTCCTGAAAGCACGCTTGCATCAGAATTGAGGTCAATCTTTAATTGAGCTTGTTGCAAAGCTTGGTTCAGCTCGTCGTCACTTGAACTTGGCGTTGATAGTTTCAAATTCTGCCTAATGGTAGTTTTGAGTACACCGATATCTTGGGGTACATAGCGTATGGCGGAGTATCGGGATATCTCAGAGAGTTTAGACAGTTGATTGCCTCCTAAGGTAACGAAGCCTGAAAGAGGTGTTTCTTGACCTGCTAATAGACGTAGTAACGTACTTTTGCCTGCTCCGCTAGGCCCCATGATGGCTGTAAATGAACCCCGTGGGAAGTAGTGGGAGAAGTTATCAATAATATTAACAGTTCCATTAGCCACTACGATATTTGATGCTTGTAGTGATAGCGGTTTTTCTCCCGCGCTCAAACTGCCACTTTCTATTTGTGGTTGCTGTAAAAAGTCGCTGATGTTCTTTGCAGCATTCTTTCCTGCGTTAACGTAGTCCAATCCATGGCCAAGCTTCAGTGCGGGTGATACGACGGCCAAACCAAAAAAGAATAGCGACGCCATTGCCATGGGACTTAATTCATAGCCAATGGTATAGGCCATTGCGAAAGTCGAAACCGCTTGAAGTAATGCGGTAGCAATTGCTGCTGGAAGGGCAACGCTACCAACCCATTTCACTATGCCGTGAGTAAAGCGTCTTGTGGCATCATTATAGCTGTCGAGTGCTCCTGCTTGCGTGCCGTAAATTCGATTTACTCGGATACCTCTTGTGTAGTCGTTTACTGCGGTAACGATATCACCCATTATTGTCATGCGCTCTTTGCCATGTTTAGCGGCGAACCTAGGTAAAAAGAGTAGGTAGTACAATGATGCAATTAGACCAGGGAGCAGAGTAAGCATCGCTACCGGACCTGTGAGATTCAACATGATAAAAATAGAAGTTGCGGGTACGACAATGAATGTCACGAGTTCTGAAGGCAAATGCGCAACCATGTGGTGAAGCGTGCTGATGTCTTCGGAAACTATGCGACGCAGTTGATTATCACCATATTGAGAGATGGTCTTGCTTGGCAAGCGCGTCAAGTGCTGAGCAACTTGGCGACGTAATCGAGTGGAAAACTGCGACTCGGCATCATGAACTAACCACGAGCCCACTGATGAGGCAAGTGCGCTAGCCGCCCAAAGTCCTATGGCACCGTAAATCCATTGGTTTGCAAATTTATCGATAAGGTTTATCAAGCATAGCAGTGCACCAACTTTTGCCACAGCGGCAAGTGCTTCACAAAACGTTCCCAAAGCAAGCTTCTTAATCGATGGCTTTAAGGCTGGCATTAAGCTAGGCGTAACGTAATGTTGGCTGATTTTACTTATCATATTGTCACCTTATCTAGCCTATCAAGCGAAAATAAGGAGAACGTGGTAGAGCATATTGAGCTCTTATCGTTTTTCATATAAAGCCTATGGAAGTGGACGTTGATGGATTATGTTTTGAATTAACTTTGGCCGTAGGTGTTGCGAGCTCTTTGTCTGCTTGAATGTTGAAGATGAGTACTTCCTTTGATTTGTTGTGAATTTTCATGAACAGCCAAATGGGAGTAAGTCCCCCCTTAGAAGGCAGGCTAAAGGGGAGGTGGAGGGATTAGAAATCCGCAGTAGCTGACAGCATCACTGTACGTGGTGCGCCAAGAGCTAGGTCCGCATAGTGGGTGGTTGTCCAGTAATCTTCATCCAGTACATTGTTTACGCTAAGGCGCCAAACCACGCTTGTTTCAGCAATTTTTGAGTTGTAGCGTGCGCCAAGATCAAGAATAGTCTGTGCAGGTAATGCCTGAGTGTTTTGTGCATCAATGTATTGTTCAGACATATAGTTCGCTTGGCCGATAAGCGTGAGATCACGCATCGCAGGGAGGTTCCATTCTAATGCGAGTTTAGCTTGTAAATCGGGTAGCTTAGTTGCTTGTTTCCCCTCCTCTGTCACATCTGTTGCTTTTGTAATCTCTGCATCTGTATAGGCGATACCACCGATGAGTGTATAGTCCTTTGATAGTGTGCCGTAGAACCCCCATTCAATACCGCGATTGCGCTGTTCACCACCGAAAGAAAAAATGTTGGTATCCGGATCTTGGTACCCATTTGGCTTTTTAATCTCAAATAAACTGAACGTATGAGCAAAGCCGTCCAGGTCAAGCTTCACGCCTGCTTCAGTCTGTTTGGTTTTTTGGGGTTCAAAAGCCTCTCCTGCGTTTGCAGCGCTAGAGCCTGCTGTTTTCCCATTCGTTAAGCCTTCGGTGTAGTTACCATAAAGCGAAACTGAGCTCGAAACTTTGTATAATGCTGCAAGTGCGGGAGTGTAAGTACTTTCCTTAAACTTGGTGGTAGGAAGCGACATTCCGTTCATTATTATTCCAGATTCATAATCAATGCTCTGGTAACGCAAGCCGAGCGTGATTTGGTATTTCCCATCAACAAAAGATAACGTATCGGCAATGCCATAGCTGACCTGAGTTGAATCGATAGGTAAACCATAGTAGTTGTCGTAAACTGAATTTTCTGGTCCCCAAACAGGATCATAAATATTCGAGTTCCAAGGGGCTGGATTATTATTACCTGTTGGAGAATCATTTTTATCTTCTCTAAAGTAAGTACTATTCAGTACAAGGTGGTGTTCTACTGGGCCAGTGTCAAAGTTGCTACGAACACCTATCTCACCTGAAGTCCGTTTGTTCTCAAGCTTAACTGATCCGAGAGATACCTCTAGGTTACCCTCGTTATCGATGATTTTGATTCGTTGCGGTACATTTGAATGAAAATCTGTACGGCTACCACCCAATGCGCTGTATACAGTTACAGAGTCACTAACGCTTAGCTCCCCGCGAATCATCATCCCTTTATCTTCGCTATCATTGTAGGCCCAACTTGGCGTCAATAATGTGTCAGATGGAGGAGGTGATGGGATTTTGAGACCAGAAGCGATGCTTAACCCACGGTTTGCACCTTCAACTCGCTCTGTACTGTAGTAAAAATCTGCTTCAAGGAAAGCAATGTCATTACGCCAATCAAGGCTTAATGATGCAAGTTGAGTTTTGTTGCTTTGGTTGTTTATCGCGGTGTCTCCATCTTTAAATGCACCGTTGAAACGAATACCAAATTCTTCATTTGTACCAAAGCGACGTCCAATATCGATATGTCCTCCGAATTGAGTGTCCGATAAGTAGCTGCCGGTGAAAGATGTGATTGGTGTTTCTTGTGCTCTTTTTGTCACTAAGTTGATGGTGCCACCAACAGATCCATTCGGTGGCATACCGTTGAGCAAAGAAGCAGGACCTTTAAGTACATCAATACGTTGATACATTTCAGGAGAGGTTCGGTAATAAGGAGCGATACCATACAATCCATTAAGCATAACGTCGCTAATGTCTGAGTTGAAACCTCTTATTTTGAAACTTTCTTTGTTTAAGCCGGTTTCACCGCTGGTGAAAACAGAGGGATCAGAAGCTGAGATTACATCTGAGATATCGCGTGCTTGTTGGTCTTGAATGTGTTTTTCTGTGTATCCAATCGTATTGAAAGGCGTTTCCATGAGGTTTTTATCGCCAAGCATTCCTATATTACTCGCGTGAGAAACTTTGCCAGCGGCATAAACTCTGTTTGCTTCACCATAAACTGTCATTGATTCATCTACGACTTCTTCAGCTTGAGCGATACTAATTGGTACGACAAAAGTACTAAATTGAAGTGAAATAAAGAGGGCGATATGACATGGGCTTGGTTTGTTTTTCTGTGAAGAGTCCATCGCTATCTGATGATAGTCATGAGTCATTATAGATTCCTTTTCTTTGTTTGGGCTAGCTCACATCCGTTCTGACGTCGATTGAGTGTTGAATTACTTAAGATCCAACTCATTGTTATTAGATTTAGCTTTGGTAACCTTTTAGGATGTCTTCAATTATGATTTTCAGAGATGTGATGCTTGCTGAAGTGATGTACCAAGCATCGGCATCAACAAAAACGACGTTGTCGTTTTTCCATGCTTTGGTTTGACGGAGTAGTGGGTTTGCTAAGTGTTCCGCATCAATGACAGGCTTTCCTTCCATTACTGCTGTTCGATCAATGATGTAAAGAATGTCTGGATCAGCTTGGCTAATGAACTCGCTAGAAATTGGCTGACCATGCAAACCTGTCTCCACTCTTTCACTCGCTGGTTTTACCCCCAGAACATCGAAAACGAAGCCATAACGAGACTCAACGCCAAATGAGCTGAAAGCACCATTGTTATGCATGACAACCAAAGCTTTTTCAGAACGCTCTTTCGTAACAGCGCGCACTTCTGCGACTTTTGCATCGATTTCGGCAACTTTCTGTTGGGCTAGCTCCTGCTTTTCAAAGATCTCACCAAGCTCTACAAGGTGTTTCTTAATGGTATCGACGTGATGGTCACGACTATTACGGTAGTTGATGTCAAAATGTAAAGTCGGAGCGAGTTGAGAGAGTTCTTCATACTGATTAGCATGTAGCGGAGTCATCAATACGAGATCTGGTTTTAGGGCATAGATCTTTTCCATATTAGGCTGAACTATCGCACCAATATCCGCTATCTCAGGTGTGTCTTTGTATTTCGCTAGAAAGTGAGGAACAAAGTCTTTCACCATTCCTGAGATTGGAACATTTAGCTGATCTAAAAAGTCCACTTCGTTCATATCTAATGCTGCCACTCGTTGAGGGCGATGAGAAATAGTAGTTGCTCCGAGATTGTGTTCAATCACGATGAGCTTTTCTAATGGCTGAGTATCTTCAATTTTAGTTATTTCCGGCTCGCAACCTGATAAGGCTCCTAGAGCGCAGCAAGCAAGCGCGATACTCAAACGTAGGGGGCTCTTAAACATGGGGTATTTCCTTTTTGTCAGTGAGTTGTCTTTAAACAGGCGAGTAACAGTTTTCATATTTGGCTTCTTGTTCTTATCGTGATGGCTAGGAAATATCCCCCACAAAGGACATTCACCAAAATAGAGACGGTGGTTTTAAAGTTAAATAAGTGCTCTACCAGAAGTTGACCAGACAAGAACATGACAATTGCAATAGCACAAGCAACGAGCAATATGTGTCTGTAGTTCGGTGCGCTAGTAACGGAATAAGCAATATTGGCAATAAAAATTCCCATAAAAGCCGTTGGGCCAATCAAGCTCGTCGAAATTGCTACTAAAATGGCGATTACAGCAAAGAACTTTGGTACATATTGCTTATCATTTAGTCCTAATGACATCGCTTGGTCTCGACCTAGACCTATCACATCTAGCTCGCGTGACCATCTGTTAGCAAAGAGTGCCAAAACGCTTAACGCAATACTGGAAAAAAGTAACGTAGAAGGTTTCGCTCGCGCAAACGAGGTATAGCTGAGCCCTTGAAGGATAGAGAATTCTCCAGGGCTTATTCTGAGCTGGATAAATTGAGCAAGAGTTGTCAGCACCATTGTCAAAACAAAGCCAATCAGCAGAACTTGGTGCATGTCATGTTTAAATCTATTGAGTACCCAAGATTGAATCGCTAAGGAATACAACAGAATGAGTATTGCAGAGACAGCGAAATTACCGACAACACCTAATGTAGCAATGCCAGAAGTGCCCCCTAGTAATAAGAGTAGGGTTTGCCAAACCAGATAAACCGACTCATATCCCATAATGGATGGCGTAAGAATACGATTACCAGCTAAAGCTTGGAAAATAACAGCAGAGATGGCCACGCAGCTGCCCCCAATAACTATGGCACCAAGTTTAATCAGCCTCTTAGGGATGACGTAATCAAAATCCCACCCAGAGCTTGTAAAGATAAAGGCGATAGACAGTATGCAAACGAGTATAATGCTCACTCGCATGTTTGAGTAATGTGATCTCATACTCGTGCTCCTTTCAAAAGAAACACAAGAAACATGACTCCCCCGATAGCACTGGCTGTTAATCCAATTGGGACTTCAAAAGGAAAGGCAACAACTCTGCCTATGACATCGCAAAAAATAAGTAACGAAGCGCCGCCTAGTGCAACGATTGGTAGGGTGTTTTTAAGGTGATCGCCATATTTTAGTGCGACTAGGTTAGGTATGACTAAACCGATAAAATGAATGGCACCTACGGTCACCACTGTTATAGCAACTGTCACGGAAACTAGCATTAGACCCAAGGCGGCAGTGAACGCAATATTAATTCCTAAGTTGGACGCAACATCTTCGCCCATTCCCATCACAGTAAACTTATGTGCATATAAGTAAGTCAGTAGGGTGATGGGTAAAATCAAGAAAATTATTTCATAGTGTTCTTGGACCACTTTGGAGAAATCTCCCATTAACCAACCGGACATACTCTGTAAGATGTTGTTTTGATAAGCATAAAACTCCGCTATAGCACTTATTACACTACCAAACATAAGCCCAATCACAGGTATTAACGCAGAGTTACTGAATTTAATTTTTCGTACGATGGCAATGTAGATAAGGCCAGCGGCGAAGCAAAATAGTACGGCGAAGAGCATACGTTCAAGCTTGTCTGAGGATGGAAGCATGACGATAGATACCAAAATACCGAGCTTTGCCGCATCGATACCGCCTGTGGTGCCCGGCTCAACAAAACGATTTCTAACAATATGTTGAAGAATAACACCACATATTGCGAGACCAGATCCGGTAAGAATTAGTGCGATTAGCCTTGGTAATCTGCTAGCAGTAATCGGTAGCCAAGCTTTGTCATCCATGGTCAGCAATAACGACCAATCTAGTTGGTTTGCGCCGACGAAAATTGAAGTTAAGCACAGTATAAAAAACAGGCTT
The DNA here is from genome assembly GCF_033339295.1 of Vibrio sp. 704. NCBI lineage: Bacteria > Pseudomonadati > Pseudomonadota > Gammaproteobacteria > Vibrionales > Vibrionaceae > Vibrio > Vibrio sp. 704. Next base: position 89,055 of record NZ_JAWOUH010000015.1, read on the forward strand.
ACTACGTGAATACTCATACAGAATCTGCCCCAAAATAAAATGAGTTTCTCTTAACTTATGACTTGGGGATGGAATACGAATAATGAATATCTATTCGCATATAGGTTCTAAATTCCAACAAAACATAACCAAGTTATTTTTTATAAACATTAAGGTCACAATCCAGCCCTCAAAGTATCACTAGGCCATACCTAAAAATTCAACGTGCTGATTTGGCTTTAAAACTGGATTAACTAGCAAAAGAAAAGTGCCGCTTTCAATGCAAAGAGAAAGAGGTTCTCGATTTAAAATTAAAATACAAATGATAATTATTTTCATTATATCTTTGTTTTTTCGGTTAAGCAATGAGGTTCATATATGTTTCTCTAAAAAGATCAATCGCGTATAAAAAACAAGGCAATGGCTAATGCATGTGCTTTTGGGTAAGTGGTTAAAAAATAAAGCCAAAGAGCATTAAGCTTTCTTATTGTTTAAGGATGTTTTTCGCTTCAGAAGCTCGTTGGTTGAGGTTTGATTTAAATGGTATGACGATAGTTTGTTCAGGAAGAGGAGTTAGTAGTGACGATGATGTCTAGATGTCGTTTGTATTTTAGGATTTATTAGATACCGCATTAAAATAGCGTCATAAAGTCGTGATGCTTCGCATCTTCAGTGTTAGCGATGTTAATGCGGTAATTTCTAATAAACTAGCGGATTAATGTCTCAACTTGCTTTTGGAGCAAAGTAAAGCTGATTCACAATTCAAAGACATCGTCAGTTGCTTTATTGTTAACCTGTGTTATTCGAGCTTACTTAGTACGTAATTCAAACCACCAACTACGGCTGCAACCTGTGCATCGTTGCATTCTTCGTCGGTCACCGTTGGGCTGTCTGGGTACACTTCCGTTGTCGTGCCGTAAACGCAATTTGTTACGCCGCCACACAGGCCCAGTTTTACCATTGGGTAGTTGATAACGCCAAACTGTACGACGGGTGAACCAATGATTTCTCCGTTTTCATCTGCTGGTGCAATGTGAGTCACTTTTGCAACTGACTCAATGACCGCTTTTTGGAAGTCAGGCTGAGGGTTTTCACTATCTCCCACCGTGTAAAAGCCATCTGGGATCATACCTTCAATGTACTCAATACCATCACGAGCAGCTAAGGCTGGACGGAACTCAGTTTCGTCAGAATCTGTCGTTTCATGTAGATCAATGTGCATTAACACATCGCCTAAAGTTGCAACTAGCTTTATGAGGTTAGCGGACTCTTCGGCAGGGCTATCCTTATAGAAAGAGCGGTTTGGATCAATCGCGTTTGGATTCCAGCGGTTGATCACCTCGTAACCCCAAGGGCTTACGCAGGGTGCAACGACAATATTGAAATGCTCTGCATAGCGCTCTGCTTCTGTTTCTACAAACTTTAATGCGCCATGTACACCGCTGGTTTCGTAACCGTGCACGCCGCCTGTGACCAACACAACAGGTTTAGTTGAATCCCAATTGCGTGTTTTGATACAAAACAGAGGGAAGCGTGCCTCGTTGTATGAGAGCGCACCATATTGTTCAACATCAAAACGCTCGCGTAGGGCATCGATTTTACTGACGACTTCATCTTGGTAGCTACGTTTTACTTCTTGCGTTGCTAACCAAGCTTTACGTTCTTCTTCGTTCCAAGGTTGGCCAGGAGTACCGATCGGGTAAATGTATCCACTTTTCATCTATACTTTTTCTTTTGACTGCTGAAAGGTATCACAAGACTAGACCTGTCTTATCTTTACGGCAATATAAAACACCATTTGGGGTGGTCTTCTTTGCAAAATCATCACTTTGATGAGTGATTCATTGGTGTTACATTTTGTTACTTACTCAATTTCATATAAGAGACCAAAAATGGCTGGAGCAAGTTTACTCACACTGTTGGATGATATTGCCACGGTGCTTGATGATGTCGCCTTAATGTCAAAAATGGCGGCAAAGAAAACCGCAGGTGTGTTGGGAGATGATCTAGCGTTAAACGCTCAACAAGTGTCTGGTGTTGCATCTGAGCGAGAGATTCCAGTGGTTTGGGCGGTTGCAAAAGGCTCATTCAAAAATAAATTGATTTTGGTTCCTTCTGCTTTACTTATTAGCGCCATTATTCCATGGCTTATCATGCCATTATTGCTAATTGGCGGCTTATTTCTCTGCTTTGAAGGGGCAGAGAAAGTACTTGAGAAAGTGTTTCCTCACTCGCATCCGCACGAAGAAAAAGAGGAGCTAGTTAATACTGGCGAGTCGATAGAAGAGTATGAAAAGCGTAAAGTTTCTGGGGCGATTCGAACAGACTTTATCCTTTCAGCAGAGATCATCGTGATTGCGTTAGGTACCGTGACAGGAGCCAGTCTTGTTACGCAAATTTCAGTTGTCAGTTTAATTGCAGTGATTATGACGGTTGGAGTTTATGGACTAGTCGCTGGGATTGTGAAGCTAGATGATTTAGGCCTTTACCTTGAAAGTCGTTCAAACGGTAAAGGTTGGGTGGCGAAAGTCGGAGGGGCCTTGGTCGCTTTTGCACCAAAGTTGATGAAGTTGTTAACCATTGTAGGAACTGCTGCGATGTTTTTGGTGGGTGGGGGAATTGTGGTGCACAACGTGCCAGCCATTCATCACTTTGTAGAGCCGATTATTATGAACTTTAGTGGTTATTCGGTTGCTACAGCCATTTTGCCTATTTTATTGAACGGTATTATCGGCTTTGTGGCGGGGTTGGTTGTGGTTGCGGTATGGACGATGGTTGAAAAGCTTCGTGGTCAATAATCACATCTAAAACATGAGACGATAATAACAAGGGTCATGACTTCTTTTTACAAAAAGCATGACCCTGTTTTATGGGTGAAACGTCAGTAAAGTACTTACTTCACTTTCCACTCGATCTGTTCATTTGCTCGAATAGGCACAACGATATCATTGCCAAATGGCATCGTTTCTGGCACATCCCAAGCGGATTTTTCTAACGTTACCGTATCTTTGTTACGTGCAATGCCGTAAAAATCAGGACCGTTGAAGCTTGCGAAAGCTTCCAAGTTTTCCAACTTGCCTTCTTTTTCGAAGACTTCTGCATAAAGCTCTAGCGCTGCGTGTGCAGTGTAAGAACCAGCACAACCGCAAGCCGATTCTTTTGCCCCTTTCGCATGTGGCGCTGAGTCTGTACCTAGGAAAAACTTCTTGCTACCACTAGTTGCTGCTTCGATCAGCGCTTGCTGGTGGGTTCCGCGCTTAAGAATTGGCAAACAGTAGAAATGAGGTTTAATACCACCCACAAGCATGTGGTTACGGTTGAAAAGAAGGTGGTGGGCAGTGATGGTAGCCGCTACGTTGTCTGAGGCGTTGCTAACGAAGTTTGCTGCGTCGGCGGTGGTGATATGTTCTAGTACGATTTTAAGATTAGGGAAGTCATTGACGATAGGAGCGAGGACAGTATCAAGGAATTCTTTCTCTCGGTCGAAGATATCAACATCGTGATGTGTTACTTCGCCATGAACCAGAAGTAACATTCCGACTTCTTCCATCGCTTCTAAAACGTGATAAATGTTCTTCGCATTGGTCACACCGGAATCTGAGTTTGTGGTAGCGCCTGCAGGATAAAGCTTGGCAGCAACAATGTTTCCGGTGGCTTTAGCCTTACGTATTTCGTCTGGTGTCGTGTTATCTGTAAGGTAAAGCGCCATTAAAGGCTCAAACTGTTCGCCATGTTGCTCTTTAATAATTCGGTCACGGTAGGCTAGGGCGAGCTCAGTTGTAGTAACAGGTGGGACGGTATTTGGCATAATCAGCGCACGGCCATTGTAGCGGCTGATGTCGCGAACGGTGTCTTTAAGAACTTCCCCATCGCGTAAGTGAACGTGCCAGTCGTCAGGACGAGTGATAGTCAGTGTTGTCATTAATTGCTCCCACCATTGAAAAGTTGTCTGATTGGAGCCTAAGCGCCGTATTTGCTTTTGAGCAAACGCTTGCGCTTAGGCGACAGGATGATAGAGGAATTGCCCTCATATTTCATCCCATTTTTCAATTTTATAAAGAGTGAGAGTGTAAGTGGTTACTTCATTGTTAACCAAAGCGCGTGGATCGTACCTGGTAGAAAGAAGAAACACGTCAATATTAGATTAATCAAAAAGTCTTTATTTAGACCTTTCTCCATAAAAACCGCGACAGGCGGAAGAAAGATACATAACAAAATCAGAACCAGTTTTCTTGTATCCATAATTAAGCTCCAAATCGATAAATGGGAGTAGTGATAACTTGGGTGAATTATGTGTGTCGTATCACACTTTATCAAACGGTATTTGGTCAGAACGGTGTTAAAAAACGCGAATATTGAGTGTAGTAAATACTTGTCACTAAAACCAAATTTATAAGAATATGGTTTCGAGAAAGTTGCGATGGATGAAGAGGCAGTAGACTCTGCAACTTAATGTGATTTGAGTATACAATACCGCAACAAATAAAAAACACCCGTAGGAAGAAGGCCATGTCGCAACCCGTTTTATCCCAAATTAATGTTTTTCCGGTTAAGTCAGTTGGCGGATTATCGCTGTCGTCCGTATGGGTTGAGAAGCAAGGATTGAGCTTCGATCGTCGCTTTATGATTGCGAAAGCTGATGGCTCGATGATCACTGCGCGAAAGTATCCGCAAATGGTAACCATTAAGTCTGCCTTATTGTCCGATGGAGTGGTGTTTAGTAGTTTGGGTATGGAACCACTTAAAATCCGTTACCAAGATTTCAAAATGCAGGAGACACCTGCAACGGTTTGGAAAGATACGTTTACTGCCTATACCACGACAGATGATGCAGATGACTGGTTTAGTCGTGTGCTGGGGCAGCGCGTTGAGTTGTTGTTTAGTGGTGAGCAATCGAATCGTGTCCGTGAAAAGCTAGGTCAAAACGTCAGTTTTGCTGATGGTTATCCGGTTTTAGTGATCAGCCAAGCTTCACTTGATGAGCTGAACCGAAGAAGTTCAGAGCTACACTCAATGGATCAGTTTCGTACTAACTTAGTTGTCTCTGATACTAAGCCATTTGAAGAAGATTCATGGAAGCGCATACGAATTGGTGAGGTAGAGTTTGAGTCTCTCAAACCTTGCGAGCGCTGTATCCTGACTACGGTGAATACCCAAAGAGGCACATTCCGTGAGAGCAAAGAGCCGCTCAAAACCTTGCAACAGTTCCGTGCAAACGATGTCGGTGGTGTGTTCTTTGGCCAGAATCTTGTCGCGCGAAATGAAGGCATTATTCGTCAAGGCGATAAAGTTGAAGTATTGGAGTACAAAGAGCCGGAGTTTTACGCAGATAACTCGCCAGTGCGCATGAAGCTTACATGTGTTGAGCGTGAAGAAATTGCCCAAGACTTTGTGACCTTATGGTTAGAGCCAAACAAAGGTTCGTTGCCTAATTACTTGCCAGGACAACACCTGCCAATAGAGGTGAATATTGATAGTAAGAAAGTGGGTCGACGCTATACCTTATCATCCAGTCCTTCTCGTCCGGGTCGTTATGCTATTTCTGTAAAGCGTATCGCGGGCGGAAGAGTCTCTAACTCACTCTTAGACAACTTACAAGTCGGTGATGTTTTAGAGGCAGAACAACCTGACGGTCAGTTCCACCTTAAAACGCATGAAGCGCAGCCTCTGCTGTTACTCTCCGCGGGTAGCGGAGTAACACCAATGTTATCAATGGTGCGTTACTTAGCGGATCATAATCAGTTGGAGAACGTGGTTTTCTACCATCAATGTCGGACCGAAAATGATATTCCTTGTCGCTCAGAGTTGGAGCAGTTAAAGCGTGAGCACCCAGGGCTAGAAGTAAAAGTCTGTTTAACGCAGCCTGCCGTTGATTGGTTTGGGTTAAAAGGGCGTTTAAGTTTGTCACACATTAAGCAAATCAAAGATGTTGAACAGCGCCAAGTGTTTGTGTGTGGTCCTGATGGTTTTATGGAGAAAGCGAAAAATCTCCTGCTAAGAAAAGGGCTGCCAGAAGAAAACTACCATCAAGAAGCGTTTGGAGTTTCTTCTCTTACGTCAAAGCCAGAGAAAAGTCTCGCTATTGACTTTAATGGAACTAAAGTCGTAGGCAACAACCAAAAAACGTTGTTAGATCAGCTCGAAGATGCAGGGAAGGTTGTTAGTAATAGCTGTCGTGCTGGCTTATGCGGCGCGTGTAAGGTTCAGCTTACGTCGGGTCAAGTACATCATCCGGACGTGCCCGCGTTGACTGATGAGGAACGTGCAATGGGAATCGTATTGGCGTGTTGTGCTGTGCCAGAGACGGATGTAACAGTAACCAACTAGGCGAGAACGTCTTTGTCCTTCGACAAAAACTGTTCCTAGACAAAAAAAACGCTGCTATTTTTAGCAGCGTTTTGAGTTTTAAAGAGAACGAAAATATCGTTTAGTCGTAAATCGTCGGGATTGGCTGGCGTTTGTGCTGCGTTGCTTTGTAAATCGCTACCAGACGGTCACTCACTTGCTGTGGAACAGGTTTGCCCTCTAAGAAGTCGTCGATTTGCTCGTAAGTTAGGCTTAGGGCATCTTCATCTGCTTTTTGTGGAGCAAGCTCTTCTAAGTCTGCTGTTGGCACTTTCTTAACTAGTTGCTCAGGTGCACCCAATGTAGCAGCTACTTCACGAACTTGGCGCTTACTTAATCCGAACAATGGTGCCATGTCACAAGCGCCATCACCAAATTTAGTGTAGAAACCAGTGATGTTTTCTGCTGAGTGATCAGTACCAAGAACAAGGCCGCCTACGTAGCCCGCGATCTCGTATTGAGCAACCATGCGAGCACGCGCTTTTACATTGCCTTTTACGAAGTCGACTTTTGCTGCATCAGTTGGTAGAAGATCTGTGCCTTCTAATGCAACGTGAGAAGCCGAATGAAGCCCGTCAACACCTGCTTTGATGTTCACCGATACAGAATGGGTTGGCTGGATAAAAGACAGAGCGAGCTGAGCCTCATCTTCATCTTTTTGCTCCCCATAAGGCAGGCGAACTGCGATAAATTGGTAGCTATTGTTGCCCGCTTCTTCGTTCAGCTGGTCTACAGCCAACTGAGCTAAACGGCCACATGTCGTTGAGTCAACGCCACCGCTGATGCCAAGAACAAGAGACTTACAGCCCGCTTCTTGCAATTTACGCTTAATAAAAGCGACACGGCGTTCAATTTCAAAATGCGGATCAATTGAAGGGAGTACGCGCATTTCGTCACGGATGGATTGTTCCATTTAGGGTTCCTTTTCCTGCAAATATTTCAGACTCTAAAGCACATTTGCTCAAATGGTGATAAACCATACAGTTGAGGCTCATTAAACGCGACTTTAGGGTCAAAAGCTGTAAAGATTAGTAGTATCATACCGAAATCATCAGATTAGAAAACTCTCTTCAACCAGGTAATCACCGGATATGAAAAAAATCGCCATTTTTGGTAGTGCATTTAACCCACCTAGTTTAGGGCATAAAAGTGTTATTGAGTCTTTGAGCCACTTTGATCTTGTGCTACTTGAGCCAAGCATTGCACACGCTTGGGGCAAGAACATGCTTGATTACCCAACTCGGTGCAAAATGGTTGATGTGTTCATCAAGGATATGGGGCTTTCTAATGTTCAGCGTTCTGATGCAGAGCAAGCTTTATACCAACCTGGACAAAGTGTGACGACCTATGCGTTGTTAGAAAAAATTCAAGAAATCTACCCAACTGCCGATATAACTTTTGTCATTGGTCCTGATAATTTCTTCAAATTTGCTAAATTTAGTAGAGCTGAAGAGATTACGGAACGTTGGACTGTTATGGCATGTCCTGAAAAAGTAAAAGTCAGAAGCACAGATATTCGCAAAGCATTGGCCGAGGGTGAAGATATCGGCGCCTATACAACACCTTCCGTACGTGATTTATTACTTAGTAAAGGCTTATACAGAGAAACATTGTCTGGGAACTGAGAGGTCAGATTTTCATGGTCAGAGTCGTTTTATTTAGTGCATGTGCGCTGCTTGTGGTGACACAAGCTCATTCCGCGTGTAACTATTTTTCTGATCGTTCCGTGGTGTTTGAAGATAACACTCTTCCTATCTGTGAAGAAATTTTAGATTCCATCGGCGTGTTAAGTACTGAAGCATTGATTTGGTATGCAGCGGAAGCGAAGCTTGAAGGACCAACAGAAAACTATTGGGAGGAGTGGGCGATTAAGCCGGAAGACACCCCACTTCTAACTCAAAACTTAGAAAAGAATTACTTTGGTCTTGGTTTTTGGATGCCGGAAGAGCTTCGAGACGAAGAGAGTAAAATGGATACAGAAGAGTGGCTTCGTAGTCACGGGTTGATGTTCAGCGTTGGTTTTGGTGATAAATCCGACGGACAGCCAAGAATGCGGTTTGATTATCGTTGGCACGAATATTATGACGCTGACTGGATGATGCAGATAGAGGTACCTTTCTAGACACCTCAAGCAAATGAAAAAAGGGCGTACATTATCAATGTACGCCCTTTTTGTTTTAATCTACTTTCTGTGTCCGTAATTCTACGTAATGCTGAACACGTAGCTTGTTAAAGAGCAAGTTATAGCACTTCTCCAAAGACTAAAAAGCAAAGCTGTTCATATTCTTCGGTGTTACCAGCAAAAAGAGAGTCAACAATTTGCTCTTCCTTCTTCCCCGACAGTTTCATTTTTCTTGCTTCACGTAGTGTTAGTACCAAGCAAAGCTCTTTAGAAATATTCATGTCACAGCCAGGAGTCCATTGATTGATGGTTCTCGTTAACGTTGAGTGCGCTAGTTTAGGAGACAGCGTCAATACTTCATGTCTTACTACTGTCAGTAGATCGGTTTGCAGATCCGAGCGTTCGGCAGTTGTTGCTAGCTTCTCGACGAGCGCTTTTAGTAGCGGTGAAGGCTTCACAAAGCCCGCCTGTTGTGAGAAGTCGTCATTTAAACGCACAGAAAAATCACAACGATATACACGAGAATTAGGTAAAAAGGTGAGGGAGCTCAAACATCCTTGAGGAATCCAAAAATATTGGCCTGGTTCAATGGCATACTCCTGCTTACCCAATTTAATGACGGCTAACCCTTCGATGACAGATAGTAGACTGTGCTTCAGTGCTTTTTTACGCGCAGCTACATCAAGAAAGGGGTATTTAGCGTCGTGAAATTCAATTGCGTAGTTCATTATGAGTACCAGTGTTTTTTGGCGCTAAGGGTAACGTTAAACCCATACGATTCCAACCGGCTGAGAGAATTTTTTAGCATGATAAATGGTGGCTTAACTGGTATGACCATGTTAAAAGTATGGGTTGAAATGCTGCTTGTCAGCAAAACTATGCGTAAAATGTGCCAGCTTTTTTTGATATGTAATGAACAATGACAGCCAATACCGATCCTTATATTGAAATTCGTCCTTACAACGACGAAGAAATTCCAGCAGCGCTGGATCGTCTAATCCAAGATGATGAATTTATCACTGCTATCCTAGAACATCGCTTTGCTAATAAAGCAGCATGGTTCAAAACGCTAATGAGCCCGATCCTGCGCATCTACCTGAAAGCCAAGTGGAGCAAGCTTGATTCTGTCGAAGCAATTCAGATTGAAGTGAAGAAGTATCTGAAAGATACATTGAATAAGACAACGGATGGCGTCACTTTTTCTGGTTTGGATAAGCTGGATAAAAACACGTCATACCTATTCGTTTCTAACCACCGTGATATTGCGATGGACCCTGCGCTCGTAAATTATGGCTTGTACCAAAGTGGGCACCGTACAGTTCGTATAGCGATTGGCGATAACCTGCTGAAGAAGCCATGTGCGACAGAATTGATGCGACTCAATAAGAGCTTCATCGTTAAGCGCTCTGCTAAAGCGCCTAGAGAAATGATGAAAGCATTGGGACAACTGTCAAGCTATATCAAACATTCGCTTGATACTGGCAATTCAATTTGGATTGCCCAAAAGGAAGGCCGTGCTAAAGATGGAAACGACTTTACTGATCCTGCGATTTTAAAAATGTTCCATGTTGAAGGTCGTAAACAAAAGATCAGCTTTGGTGAGTACACGCGTTCTCTGAAAATCGTTCCTGTCTCGATTGCCTATGAAAATGATCCATGTGACATTGCCAAAGCAAAAGAGCTGTACGAAAAAGCAGAAAATGGCCGCTATGAAAAAGGCGAATTTGAAGATATTGAAAGCATCATTCAAGGTATCGTTGGCTATAAAGGCCGTGTACATGTTGCGTTTGGTGATGTGATTGAGCAAGAGTTTGAAACGCCGGAATCTCTTGCTGGTGAAATCGACCGCCAAATTCACAACAACTACAAGTTGTACCCAATCAACTTGTTAGCTGCTGGGCATGAAGATTCGAGCATCATTACGGAAGCAGTTAAGCGTCATCTCGCGGATAAGTTGGATCAGCTACCTGAAGGCGCAAGACCTTATTTGGTGGCGAGCTATGCCAATCCTGTGAATAACCAAGAGTAACTTTCGTCACTGAACTCTGTTGATTCAGAATGCCTTAAAGCCTCGGTCTGCCGGGGCTTTTGTTTATCTGCTCTTTAAGGTGCGACGGCGCCACCAAGGGTTAAATTGCTAGGCCATTTGGTGATCCTGTTACCACCTAAATAGATATTCCCTTTCACCGTCATTGTGTCTGGAAATACTTTCAGCGCTGATCCTCCAATATAAAGATTACCATCAACCACCAATCCTTCAGGAAGTTCAGAAATGGGAGTGCGAATAACACTTAGATCACCTTTTACTCGAAGTTTAGCTGGAAGCGCTTTTAACGGTGTATCTGTCAGATTTAGGTAACCGCCTAGTTTGATGCCTTTAGGCCAGTTTTCGATCTTACTACCTAGTAGGTTTGCATAGCCTTTTATCTTTGTTCCTGAGCGAATAACTTTGAGTGCGCTGTTAGTTGCTTCCAGACTGCCTTCAACATCAAGCCCTTTAGGCAAGGTTTTGATAGGGGTTTGTGAGATGTTTAAGTTGCCCTTTACCACTAGGCCAGAGGGTAGTTGGGTGTAAGGCTTGTTTCTAAGATCAAGATTGCCGTAATTATCGATGTGACCAAACTTAGAATAGTAATCTAGCTCATATGCCAAAGGAGACGAGCAGAGCAGGATTGAAGTAAGGCATAGGAAAACAAAACGCATAGTCAAAGAGTTAGTTAAATACCGAGATCAACAGGTGCTTATCTTATACTTAAATAAACCTATTATGCATTTTTTGCTCACAGTTTTTGATTCATAACTTAAATATTCAAATTAGAGATACACGTTAAAAGTGTGCGCTTCTTTACTGAGCTAAGTAACTTCAAGCTTACTAAAATGAGATAAATTAAATGATTGAATGTGAAGCAGACCCAAGTGTAGAGGTGAGAAAAATATCAGTAGATATTTGAATAATATGAGATTCTTCCAAGAACTTCACAAGGGTCCTTGTTAGTATTATTGAGGTTTGAGGGAGATTTTCATGAAGTTAAAAAGTGTATCTATTTTTACCGCTGGTGTTTTTGCAGTACTGCTGTCGGGTTCCGTTTTTGCTAAATCATACAGTACACCAGAAAACAAAGCGCTAATAGTTGTTGACGGTAAGGTAGGTCAGCGTATCTGTTACTACGATGATAAAGCCTACACCACAGGGGCCGTGATTAATGTTGAAGGCGTATTACTGATGTGTACCGCTGAGAACGATTTTGAAACCAATGGCTCGTTAAAGTGGGTCGTGTTCAAAAAAGATAAATAAACGCGCCGAAGTTGTCTGTTTCATTTAGAGCGGTTTAAGATTAAGAGATTGGAAAAATAAAAAGCGAGCATCATGCTCGCTTTTTTCATTTTCAGCCCTAAACCACCTACTTCAGTAGGTGGTTATCATCCGTTTCGGCTTTGCCTGTAAAACTACTCATGCTAA
>NZ_JAWOUH010000016.1:0-99800 GCF_033339295.1 Vibrio sp. 704
AAAGAAATATCTAATTGGATTATCATCAACGAGTGCCCACACAGATTGATAGGTCTATATTGTTAAAGAGCTTGCTTTGCGAGAAGTTTTTCTCTCAAAGCGGAGGTGCATTCTAGCGATTTAGTCGTTAGTGTCAAACACTTTTTTAAACTAATTTTTTGTAGAAGCTTTTTACCTCTTCGACCCTGCTGAAGCCTTGTGACGTCTGCCGTGTCGATGGATGCGCATTATAGGGAGAAGATTTTCTTTGGCAATACTAAAAATGCATTTTTTCTAAAAAAACATGCCAAATGGATACTTTCCATCCAACCCTAAAATTACCCAGAAATAACACTCAGGATTTATACAATTTACCCACAAAAAGCTGTGGATAACTACTCATCACTATCAAAGAAATAAGAAATACGCGAACGCGGATTTAGATACTCTTTTACTTTATCCGGTAATTTTGACGGATGAATCGCGTTAACTATCTTTATATCTTTTGAGGCAAGATCAATGATTGGCGCTTGCGTCCTTGGTACTGATGGATCGTAAACCAAAACATTCGGGAATAATAGATGCGATGCATTCACTGAGATAACCAGGCCGACCATATTATTAGAAAGCTGAACTACGGTACCCGGAGGAAACACGCCCATAAACTTAATTAGGATGTTCAGGTTCTCTTCTTTATATAGGTGTTTACAGTTCTTATATAAATGAGAGAGTGCGGTATAAGGAATCTTTTGGTCTGAGACTATCGGGGTATGGCACAAGTTATCAAACGCATTGGCTACAGCAATAATTTGAGCAAACTCGTTGATCTCATCTCCTTTCAGGCCTTTAGGATAACCAGACCCATCTCTTAGCTCATGGTGCTGCGCGATCACAATTCTCGCGACTTCGGGAAAAGCCTCGATTTGACTCGCAAGATCGACGCCATATTTAGTATGCAACTTTAAGTAGTTGGTTTCTGGCTCTGTTAGAGGTAGTTGCTTTCTTAATATTGCAGTCGGGATTTTTATTTTCCCGATATCATGGAATAGTGCGGAGAAGGAAAGCTCTTTCAACTGTGCTGCTGAGTACCCTTTAGCACGGCCAATCATCATCGAGATAACAGCCACGTTCAATGAGTGGAAATAAATATCTTCAAACTCATTTTTTCCGTTCATCAGATGTAACGTAACATTATCATCGCACATTAACTTCTCGACGATATCTTCAATAAGAAGCTTTGCTTCATCAACTGCTGCTGTCGGACGGTTACGGATTTTAGTCATGACTGAACGCATACGTGCCAGAGAGCGCTCAAACTCTTTTTCACACTGAATCACGCGTCGACGGTATGCACTTAACTTTTCTATGCGGTTCTGTTTTTCTTGCCACATTTTTTGAGTTTCATGATCTAACGACGCTTCATTTGTTACTCTGTCAGCTTGTCTTTGATCAACAGGGAGTGGAACGGCATCGCTTTGCTCTGGATTAAAGTAAACGAACTTTACGCCGAGGTGGCGGATCATCTCGACTTGCTCTTGGTCTTTAATCTTAAAGCTATTGAGTAGAAAGGGGTGATCGTTCCACTTTAGCGGAAGACGGATATGTAATCCGGGTTGAATACGATCGACCGTTAGTTTAATGGCTGCCACTTATTCACTACTGATTTATATTTCTTAAGAGAGTTAGAATACTAGTAAATTTTGTGAATAAATTCATCAGTAACTATCAAAACATCAAACCGTTATTTCTAAGCGACTCACTTAATTAGATAGAAGTAAGCTACTTTAAGGAGCGATCTGCTTTGCGTATTTTAAGCTTGGCCTCGAACACTGGCTTGTCTATTACTTCTTGATCTTTGACTAGCCCCATTAACGTTTGTACCGCTACACGGGCCATGTCACTGATAGGAAAGTGCACTGCTGATACTGTAGGGTAAAGACTTTCACAAAGATCAACACTGTCAAAGCTAGTTAATGAGATTTGCTCTGGTACAGAAATACTGTGCTCGTGTAAGTACTGCATTGCGCCAACCGTCATTTCTTCACTGCACGAAAAGACAGCCGTCACATCAGGGTGTCGTTGTAAAATTGCAGCCATTGCATCATAACCACTTTGCCGGCCATAATTCCCTTCTTCACACCAGCTTTCATCAATATCTATACCAGCATCCTTCATTGCATCAATATACCCAAGCTTTCTCAATACACTGTTATGACGTTGGGATGGACCGGCAATACAAGCAATCTTTCGATGACCACCAGCTAAAAGGTGCTCAACGGCAATACGGCTTGCATGATGATGGTTAAAGGTAACACAACGCTCTTCTATTCCTTCCACGTAGCGATCCAGGAGAACGAAAGGTGTTGGCTGTTTAGCTAGTTCACGTAAGTCATCATCTGACAAATAACGACTATGAAGTACATAGCCGTCACAACGTAAATCATTAAAACGCTGAATTGCCTCTTTTTCACCTTGTGCAGAATGATGGCCTTGAGCTGTAATCAAAAACTTCTTATGAATATCCAGCTCGGTCTGAACCTGCTCCATCATCTCGCCAAAGAAGCCCCCCGTATAGTAAGTCACCAATAACCCAACCATATTACTGGATGAGGTTGCGAGTGAACGAGCAATTGCACTGGGACGATAATTCAATTGCGCCATAGCCTGCTCTACTTTTTTTCGAGTTTCCTCACGAAATTTCCCCTCTCCATTAATAATTCGAGAAACGGTGGAGCGATTTACACCGGCGAGTTCGGCTACATCTTTAATCCTTGCCATAATGCTATTGGGTCCAACTGCAATTGTTATTAAATATTCGTTTGTATAGAACGGCTGCCAGCAATTCGTAAGGTGCTATAGGGGGCGAAGCTGGCAGCCTTTAATCATACACCGACCATTTGATTGGTAGAAACAAGCTCAGAGTAATCCGTGACAGTTATACCATGATGAGCTAACTGTTCTTTTAAAATGGGAGAGGTAAGAACTTGTAACTCTAGCTCTCGCTGAAGCGCATAGCCACTCTTTAAGATAAGCGCCTGATCGGCCTCTGCCGGGTGGCACATCACCTCAACCAAGTCATAGTCAGCTTTTAAGCTCAATAGATGTGCCATTAAGCCATCCAAGCTCACTTTTTGATCATAAAACTCATCAGTAAAGATATACCTGATTGTCATCGATTCTTGACACAAGCCAGTGCCCCGCAGTGGCACTCGGTATTCATTCGCTACTTCTTTAATAACGGGCAAAATTTGAGGGTGAGTATGCGCGTGATGATGGCTATCTAAGTGGCTTAGCTCTAACCCAAGCGATAAAAAATGTTCCACCTGAGCTTTTGCTTCATCATAAACGACCTGAGTTTCGAAGTCCTGCTTACTCCAAAGTTCGTCATAGTTGATAAAGTGCGCTCGGCCGTTAGTCAAGTTACGATGCTTCGTTATAGGCACACCTGCTGTAAACCTAAGATGAACGCCAACTTTCAAGTCTGGATTATGGCGAGCTAGTTCTAAGGCATGTTGCTCAGCATCCATACCCACCATCATGGTGGTTGAATGAACCACACCTTGCTGATGAGCTTTAACGATGCCGTTATTTACACCTCTCGTTAAACCAAAATCATCAGCATTAAAAATGACTTTCATCGGCGCCCTTCCTTAGTCTTACAACGTCGTTAGTTTAAATTGAGGTAAATACGGAGCGTTCACCGCCAGAATATCATCCAGGATTGACTTGGCGCGGCCAATGTCAGGCACCAATGGGTTATTGGTTAATGCCATAAGCGCCTTGTCATAATTACCTTCGACAGCAGCTTCTATTGTTAGCTGCTCATACGCTTTAACTTGATGGAGTAATCCTTTGATATTGTTTGACAACTCGCCAACCGCAAGAGGTTTCGCCCCCCAGCTACCAATCACGGCACTACATTCAATCACAGCATCGTCAGGTAGGCCGTTGATCGCTCCATTATTTAAAACGTTAACAACATGAATACTATTACGATTGTTATAAATTGAATCAACTAGGTTCAGTGATGCATCAGAATAATAAGCACCACCCCGCTCCTCTAACTCTTTCGGCTTATGATCGAGGGTAGGATCTTGATAGAGCTTAAATAGCGCATTTTCTGTTTCCATTACCTGCTCAGCACGAGTGCCTTTTTCATCGGCACTTTGTTTCTCTTCAGCAAGCATGGCATCAGTTTGGTAGAAGTAACGATGATAAGGACATGGTATCGCCCCCAGTGCTTTTAGAAATGCCGGATCCCACGGCTCTTCCCAGATATTCTTCATACTGAAGTTGGCACCATCACCGACTTTCTCTAATACCGTTTGAGTAATATCTTCCCCATTGAGCCATGCTTTGTGTACCCACACGAGATGGTTTAACCCAGCAAACTCAAGTTGCAGCTCTTTTGGCTCGCACTCCATCATTTCTGCAATCATCATTTCCATTGAAACGGGCACATTGCATAAACCAATACTCTTTACTTTGGTGTACTTACTGACCGCTTCGGAAACTAAACCCGCTGGGTTGGTGAAATTGAGCATCCATGCGTTTGGAGCCAACTCTTCAATGTCTTTACAGATATCAAGAATGACCGGAATGGTTCGCAGTGCTTTAGCAAAACCACCAGGGCCCGTTGTTTCTTGGCCGATGACGTCGTACTTGATTGGGATTCGCTCATCGTTAGCGCGTGCAGCAAGGCCACCAACACGAAACTGCGTCATCACAAAATCCGCATCTTTTATCGCAGCACGGCGATCGAAACCGGCTTTTATCTCAATTTTTGCTCCGGCTTTATCGACCATTCGCTGAGCCAATCCTTTGATGATCTCAAGCTTCTCAGCTCCTGACTCAATGTCCACAAAATGGATTTTCTTAACGGGTAAATATTCTAAGCGCTTAATAACCCCTTCAACCAATTCCGGGGTATAGCTACTACCACCGCCAATAATGGCAAGCTTGATCGCCTCTCTAGACATTTTCATCCCCCTTTATTTGTTCGAGATTTTTTTGTTCAGTGCGACGATTTCTACAGCCATCTCTTGAGCCAAAATCGTAGTCATTAGGTGATCTTGAGCATGCACCATCACTAACGTCATCGGGACTTTCCCTTCTCCCTGATCTTCTTCAATAAGCTGAGTCTGTATTAAGTGGGCTTTATTAATGCACTCTCTTGCTTGAGAGAGCTTCTCATCAGCCGCTTCAAAATCTTGTTCTCGAGATAAACGCAATGCCTCGTAGCTTAAACTTCTGGCTTCACCAGCATTGCAAATGATCTCCATTACAACCAATTCTTGTTCCATCATTTTCTCTCCGAAAATCGGGCCGCGGTAATTGCGGCCCATTAAGCACAGTTAAGCAGTAACGCCTTCGCCTGACGGCTGCGTATCACCTTTAGTTTCCTTCGTCGTTGGTAGTTCTTGCTCCAACATTTGCTTCTCAAACATTTTGAAGAATGGGAAGTAGATGATTAGATCAAGAATTAATAAACCAATGACGAGCAATACTGGCGCAAAGGTCCAACCGCTACCCCACGAAGCACCTATCAGTGCCGGTGTTGTCCAAGGTGTTGTAGCGACCCCCATACCCACAAAGCCGACATGCACAGCAAAATACGCAATCGTAGCGTTGATGACTGGAGCGAAGACGAACGGGATAAACAAGGTCGGGTTCATCACAACTGGGCTACCGAAGATCACTGGTTCGTTGATTTGGAAAAAGCCAGGCACCGCACTCATTCGACCAATGCTCTTAAGGTGAACAGAACGGCTAAACGACATCAGAATAACAAGAGCAAGTGTTGCACCAGAGCCGCCAATAAAGATGTAAAAATCCCAGAACGGTTGAGTAAATACGTTTGGAATCGGTTCACCTGCAACAAAGGCTTCAATGTTGGCACCAATGTTGGTCAAAAAGATTGGAGAAAGCAGTCCAACAACAATTGCAGCACCATGAATACCCGCAAACCAAAGTAGCTGGCAAAGCAATAAAGCGCCAATAATGGCAGGCAATGAGTTAGACGCACTGATTAGCGGTTTAAAGATAGCCATAACAGCATCTGGAATCAGCATGTCGTACTGGGTTTGTACGAAAAGGCTAAGTGGATATAAGGTAATGAATATCGCTAAGACTGGTAGCAATACTTCAAATGATCGCGCAATCGCCGGTGGCACCTGCTCTGGCATGCGAATCGTAATATTGTGCTTTTTCATAAAACGGTAGAGCTCCACCGAGAAAAATGCACACATCACTGCGGTGAAGATCCCGGTTCCGCCCATGTGAGACATAGACAACGCGCCATCTTTAGCTGGGGCCGCAATGAGTAAAAAAGACATTAGTGACAATACAGCACTCGTGATCCCATCCATCTTGTAAGCCTTCGCTAAACTATAAGCAACGCCCAGCGAAACAAAAATGGTCATGATCCCCATCGACATGTTGTAGGGCATCATTATGGTATCAAAATGTGTAGTGGCGAAATCGAGCCAAATTCGACCAAAAGTAAAGGTTGTATCTTCGGCAAATGGGGGGAATGCAAAAATCAAAATGAAACTACCAACAATAATAAACGGCATTGCGACAATAAAACCGTCTCTCATTGCGCGAACATGGGGCTGATTCCCCACTTTAGCTGCTATAGGGGCTATATGCTTTTCGACTGCGCCTATAATTGCGTCATAAAGCTTCATAGAATCCATCCTTATTTTAGGCAAAAGAATCCCGCATCAAATATTTATATTTGATGTACAGTTATCTTTTTTAATTTAAAACTATGGTTTAGTTAATTAATTCTAATGCTTGCTCTAGTACTTCCTCTCCCTTCATCATTCCATAATGCTGAGGAGAAATCGCGTCAATGTTTTTACCATGCTCTTGCGCCGTTTTTCTTAGCTCTTCTAGCTGAAAACGTACTTGAGGCCCGAGAAGACAAACATCGTACTCTTTAATTGCATCTTCAAATGCATTCACTGACATCGCATCAATTTTGCATTCAATTCCTTTATTTTCAGCAGCTTGCTCCATTTTCTTAACAAGCATACTGGTGGACATCCCTGCGCTACAGCATAAAAGGATCTTTTTCATAGCCTTACTCCCGTTGTGTAAATTTCAACCTGCAAAAACTGTAGCAAAAATAACCAAGACAAAAAAGCGCAACCGGTTGCATTATTCGTGAACACAATCCCAATTTAGAAAATACCACCTATTTTTTTGTAATTATTTAGGTCTAGGATAAAAGTCATAAAATAATTTAAGACATCACATTAAGTTTCAAATTATCAATATTTTACTACTGACAACGTCGTTATTAATTTCTTAAAAGGAATAGAGAATGAAATTTAATAAATTGGCTATTGCAACGCTTGTAAGTGCCGCACTATCACAACACTCATTTGCTCAAACCGACTCTAAAGGCACAATTTATCTAACGTTTGATGATGGACCAATCAATGCATCTATTGACGTTATTCAAGTACTTAACCAGGAAGATATCAAAGCGACGTTTTACTTTAATGCTTGGCATTTAGATGGAATTGGTGATGAGAATGAAGACCGTTCCCTAGAAGCCTTAAAGCTCGCATTAGACACTGGTCATATTGTTGCGAACCACAGTTACGATCACATGGTGCACAACTGCGTGGATGAGTTTGGACCGAACAGTGCTGCGGAGTGTAATGCGACCGGGGACCACCAGCTTAACTCGTATCAAGACCCTGTTTACGATGCCTCAATGTTTACGGAAAACTTATCTGTGTTAGCAAAGTATTTGCCGAACATTACAAGCTACCCGAACTACAAGGCAACAGAGTTTGCTAGACTGCCCTACACCAACGGTTGGCGCGTGACGAAAGACTTCAAAGCAGATGGGTTATGTGCCACGTCTGATGACCTGAAACCTTGGGAACCAGGATATGTATGCGATACATCCAACCCATCCAACAGTGTAAAAGCAGCTATCGAGGTTCAAAATATCCTAGCGAATAACGGCTATCAAACTCACGGTTGGGATGTGGACTGGGCACCCGAAAATTGGGGCATTGAAATGCCAGCAAACAGCCTTACAGAAGCAGAAGCATTTCTTGGATATGTGGATTCCGCGTTAAACACTTGTGCACCAACAACGATTAACCCGATCAACTCCAAAGCTCAAGAGTTCCCATGTGGTACACCTTTACACGCCGATAAAGTTATCGTATTAACTCACGAGTTCCTATTTGAAGATGGTAAGCGTGGCATGGGTGCAACGCAAAACCTACCTAAGCTCGCTAAGTTTATACAGTTAGCAAAACAAGCGGGTTATGACTTCGACACAATGGATAACTACACACCGAACTGGCAAGTTGGTCATAACTACGACGCTGGCGATTACGTCTTACACCTAGGTACTGTATACCAGGCTGTAACAAACCATACTGCGCAACAAGATTGGGCACCGTCTCCAACCTCTAGCCTTTGGACAAATGCAGACCCAGCCACTAACTGGACTCAGAATGTTTCCTATAAACAAGGTGATGTGGTGACTTATCAAGGTTTGCGTTATCTAGTTGATGTACCGCACGTGTCCCAAGCAGACTGGACTCCGAACACTCAAAATACCTTGTTCACAGCTCTATAGGCTGTTCCTACTATCACCATGTAGTAGTTTGCGCGAGGCATACCCCTCGCGCTTTTTTGTTTTGAAGATCAAGATACAACAAAGCCCCGACTTTCATCGAGGCTCTGTCTTAAAATATGGTACCTGCGAGTGACTTGACTGGCAGGCACTCCTGACGCCACCGCGAAGGCAACGCTAACTTTCTTTTGATATTTACGAACACCTAAAACGACGAAAGGCCGCTATAAAAGCGACCTTTCTATGTATGGTACCGGTGGGCGGACTTGAACCGCCACGCCCGAAGGCAACGGATTTTGAATCCGTCGTGTATACCAATTTCACCACACCGGCATCTTTGGGCTATTGCCCTTTGATGGTTGGCATTATACGTAAGCTTTTGACCTGCGCAAGCAGAAATACCTTAAATAACTATCGTTTGCTGATAATTTCGCCACAAAGTGTGACAAAGCTGTACTCATAAGAAACGTACGCTCCATTTTCTACTACTCTTCCAGATGAAAATGAGTATACGAAACTCTTTTTAAGTTCTATTCACTGTAATATCAGAAACATAACCATTCCCAATGCTCGACAACGCATTATGGAGCATCTCTGCGGTATCTTCTGCTTGCATGAAGTGACTCGTGTCCATCGTATTGCCGCTTGTTTTCCAGAATTCCGTATCCATTCCACCAGGATAAACCGCGATAATTTTCATAGGTTTTCCTTTTAGCTCCAAACGAACCGACTCAATTAATCCTTTGATGGCCCATTTCACTGCACAATACGTAGACTCTTGCGCTTTAGGTTGTTGCGCGGCTGTGGACATGATCATGACCACTTTTATTGGATGATCTTTGTAACGCTTTACTAACTCTCTTAACACATGAATCGCAGAATTCAGGTTGTTATCAATCAACTTTTGAATCTCTTCCGGCTCCTGCTCTTCCAGTAAGCCAAAATAACCACTTCCCGCACTATGAATGACCATTTCAGGGGACTGTTTCACCCCATCAAAGAGCTGTTTCACATTTTGGTGCGATGAGAGGTTGCAAGCTTGATAACCAACGTTATGAGAGAGTTGTTTTGCTAGTGCGGATAGTTTTTCTGTATTTCTTCCTATTACATACGTCTCTTTGCCTTCCGCATCATAACGCTTTGCTAGTTCCGCCCCTAAACCGCTACTTGCACCTGTAATTACAATCATGCGCTACCTCTTTTCAACCACATACTTTTAATTCATCTATCAATTAAGGTAACAGAATCGTGGTAATTCACACCTCAAGAGCACCATTCTTTGAAGCAAGCAGCTTTCTTACTTTCGTGATGCATGAAATATCAAGCAGAACGACGGGCATTTAACCTATGCTTAAGCAAGAATAACTTTCTGAATTTTCTATCGACTTTCTAGTGAGAACTGAATAGGAGCAAAGAATGACTGGGTCAAAATGGCAGTGGTTACTGAAACAGATGACGCGAAAACTGTGGGTCCGGACGTCACTCTACGCATTACTTGCTGTTGCTACCGCCTTAATGTCGATTGTTTTAAACCAGTTCATTACTCTGCCCCCTGCCATCAACGTCAGCAAGGATTTGTTGAACAACATATTAAATATCCTCGCAACCTCCATGCTTGCAGTGACTACATTCTCTCTCAATATTATGGTCTCAGCGTACAGTGCCGCTAGTGCAGGGGTAACGCCGCGAGCGACAAAACTGTTGATGGAAGACAGCACAACACAAAATGCCTTAGCAACCTTTCTTGGCTCTTTTCTATTTAGTTTGGTAGGAATTATCGCGCTAGGTATTGGGGCCTATCATCAACAAGCACAAATTTATCTGTTCATCGTAACTATCGCCGTAATCGTGATGATCATACTCACTCTGCTACGTTGGATTCAGCACCTTTCCGTACTAGGAAGGGTCAGTGAAACCACTTCATACGTGGAGCAAGCCTTGTTAGATGCGATAAGAAAACGGGGCAAAGAGCGTTGGCTAGGTGCTCACCCGTGGAGCCACCCAGAACATAAACCCAGAGGAAGTAAACCTATTTTGAGCCAAGAAATTGGCTACTTACAGCATGTTGATATGCATCATCTCGATAGTATTGCTGAAGCAAACCAATGCACCATCTACCTTGAGCGACAACCGGGAAGTTTTGTGTACGTAGGTCAACCATTGGCTTGTGTTTGTGGAGAATTGCCAGACGAAAGCGAAGTAACGGCAGCCTTCACGATTCGAACAGAGCGTTCATATGATCAGGACCCTCGCTTTGGTTTAGTCGTTATGGCGGAAATCGCCTCACGAGCACTATCTCCGGCTGTAAATGATAATGGCACCGCAATTGACGTTCTTGGGCGTTCTGTACGAGCACTTTCATTATGGGGAGACCTACTCAGTGAGCCGCCTACCAAAACTCGATATCCTAGACTATTTGTGCCCGCATTGAGCTGCCAGGATTTGTTTGATGATGTCTTTTTGCCGATAGCACACGATGGTGCAGCGCAACTCCAAATACAGATTCGCCTACAAAAGGCCTTGCTAGCTCTCTCTAGTATGCACCCTAAGTTATTTTTGTCACCAGCAATCAAGCTGTCAGAAAAAGCTTTAGAGCTTTCATTAAGCCAACATTATACCGAAGATGAGAAACACCAACTCTCTCAGCTATCTAATCTGGTCACAGACCAAAGAGCCAATGGTTAAGAGAATCGAATTCAGTTGAAACATATTGCTGCACGGCCTCGTGTATCATGACATGTGCTGATAACGTAGGGCAGAAAAGTCACTTAGTTTATACACAATTAAAGACTCTGTGCGTTAGGTCTCTTTTCTCTTGGTGAGGGAATCTATATTCTGACGCACAATTTTTAAGGTAAGTGATGGAATAATGACAACGTCTACAACTCTTCCACCTGCTGGTCTCTTTCGTCGACTTGCAGCGTTGATTTACGACACATTGATTATTATCGCAATTGAAATGATGGCCGCAGGTATTGTTATGGCCGTTGTGTTTGCACTAAATGCAGCAGGATTGTTGAGCTATGGCGAGTACGCTGATGCCGCAGATATGCTCGGAAAGCACCCTGTATTGAGCCCTCTATTTACACTTTACCTTGCGGGTGTGTGGATATATTTCTTTGTGTTCTTCTGGACGCGAGCAGGACAAACTCTTGGGATGCGCGCTTGGAAGCTTCGAGTTCGCAATGCCAAAGACGGAGCACCAATTACGGTAACTCAAGCTCTGATTCGTATTTCGACATCTGGCTTTGGCTTGGCAAATTTGACTGTACCGATTGATCCGAAGAAACGTGGTTTCCACGACATTTGGGCCAAAACAGAGGTTGTTGTATTACCTAAGGCAAATTAACTTGTCTAGGAACACAAAAAAGGAAGGCGTAATGCCTTCCTTTTACATTTGGTTCGGTAAAACTTGGTTTATTCGATGATGCTTCAGTTATAGCTTTCTTCGTAGCAGTGCAATCGCAATAGCTAAGAACACCAAACTCGGGGCCAAAGCACCAAACACTGGGGATATGCCATACACCAAGCTTAATGGACCAAAGAACTCACTGGATATGTAAAAAGTAAACCCGGCAACCACGCCCGACAATACCCTTGCCCCCATGGTCACGCTTCTGAGTGGACCGAAAACAAAAGATAGCGCCATTAACATCATCACAGCAATTGAAAGCGGCTGAGTCAACTTACGCCAAAACGCCAACTCATAGCGAGATGCATCTTGTTCCGATGCTTTCAGGTAAGTCACATAATCATACAAACCGCTCAGTGACAATTCTTCTGGCTTCACGGTCACCACAGCTAGCTTATCTGGTGCCAAAGAGGTGTGCCACTCCATCTGTTCGATGTCTTGCTTTGAAATTACGTTTTCATTTTCCATGTCCGTAATTTGTACGTAGCGCATCAGCCAGTTGTTATCTTGTTGGTAGTCGACTTCTTCGGCGAAAATAACTTTTTGTAGATTCTTATCATCATCAAAACGCCACATATTTAAAGCATAAAGCTTGTCGTCTTCGACTTTACCGATAAAGATAAAGTCGTTTGCGTCACGAGCCCACACACCTGAGCGCACAGACACAATGCTACCACCTGATATCGCAAACGCACGTAAGTCACGGGCCATCTTCTGGGCCTCAGGAGCGCCCCATTGGCCTAACGCCATAACGACAATCATGAGTGGGACGGCCGTTTTTAGTACCGATAACCCGATATCCAGCTTAGAGAAACCAGCAGCTTGCATCACCACCAGCTCAGAGCTTGAAGCCAACATACCTAAGCCGATCAGGGCACCGAGTAATGCCGCCATTGGAAAGAACATTTCGATATCACGCGGCACACTGAGTAACACAAAGTACAACGCATGAGTGAGGTCGTACACACCTCGCCCTACTTTACGTAGCTGTTCTACATATTTGATGATGCCCGATAAGCCAACAAACGTCGCTAAAACCAAGGCAGTGGTAGAGATGATGGTTCTACCGATGTAAAGGTCTAAGATTTTGAACACAGCTTACGCGAGCCTCTTCTTGCGGAATTTGTCTTTTATTCGTCTAGCAGCAACGCTGTCCATCATATTCGCCATGATAGCAACAATCAGCAACATCGCATTGATTGGCCACATACCAATAGCAGCCGGGATGTCACCATCTTCTAATGCAGATTTGGTTGCACTGATCGCCAAGAAATACGCTAGATAGATCAGAATCGCAGGCCCCATTTTGGCAAACCGTCCCTGACGCGGATTCACCGCAGACAAAGGAATAACGAGCATTGTTAAGAGTGGAATACACACAAATAACGAAATTCGCCATTGTAGCTCCGCTTGCGCCTCTGGATCTGGGTGACCTATCAAGTCAACCGTTGGGTATGCTTCCCAGTCTCGCCCTTTCTTTTTGACCTCACGTTGGCCGATAACACCTTCGTATTCATCGAATTTCGTGATCATATATTCAACGCGAGTAGGCACACCTTCATAACGCGTACCTTCTTTCATAGTGATGATCTGACGACCGTCCGAAAGCTCTTTTACTTCACCAGAAGATGAGAACATCACACTCGGTAACACTGAATCTCGAGGGCGCATCTGCGCAACAAAAACGTTGCTCAAGGTATTGTCTTTAATGTCATCGATGAACACAACCGATGAACCGTCTGGTGTACCTTGGAACTGACCTTTTTTAAGTAGGTCAACGCTGTTTTCTGACGCTACCTGCTCATAAAGCTGCTCAACGCGGTCTTGAGACCACGGCGATAGCCACAACGCATTGAAAGCCGCCACCGCTGAAGTAATCAACGCTAGGTATAAGGCCGCTTGAACCAAGAATTTATTACCAATACCTGTCGCGTTCATTACGACAATTTCGCTCTCTGCATACAGACGACCAAATGTGATCAATATGCCGATATACAGACTTAAAGGCAGCATTAACAGACCCATTGCTGGCA
This sequence comes from Vibrio sp. 704, assembly GCF_033339295.1. Classification (NCBI taxonomy): domain Bacteria; kingdom Pseudomonadati; phylum Pseudomonadota; class Gammaproteobacteria; order Vibrionales; family Vibrionaceae; genus Vibrio; species Vibrio sp. 704. The sequence goes on from NZ_JAWOUH010000016.1 coordinate 14,036, forward strand.
TGTTCAAACCAACAATCGAGAAAATCAATCCAGCAGGAATATCCCCATCAGAAGCATCAGCAAGAACACTTATGAATTTCTGGCTTACAAACACCAAAAAAAGTACGAAAAAAATCGCAAATTGGCTCTTGAGTGTTTCGCGGATCAAATATCTAACAATAATCACGCTGAAATTACCTATACAAAACTTGTTTTTTTGGTCGAATCACTATAGTTTCCCGTTGAACCATTTATTTTTTTAAAAATTATAAACTAGATGTTAGTCGCTTAATCAGCTCTGCATGTAAGCCTGGAGCTAAAATTCAACAAGTAAGCGATCATTATCTAACATTTAGAGCAATTTGTCTTCAGGATGTAGGAGTACGCATGGAGTTCAGTGTAAAAAGTGGCAGTCCAGAGAAACAACGTAGCGCATGTATCGTTGTTGGTGTGTTTGAACCACGTCGCCTTTCTCCAGTAGCCGAACAACTTGATAAAATCAGTGACGGTTACATCAGTTCACTACTTCGCCGTGGTGATCTAGAGGGTAAACCTGGTCAGATGCTGCTACTGCATCAAGTACCAGGTGTTTTGTCAGAGCGCGTTTTACTTGTCGGTTGCGGCAAAGAGCGTGAACTTGGCGAGCGCCAGTACAAGGAAATCATTCAAAAGACGATCAGCACACTTAACGAGACAGGCTCAATGGAAGCGGTATGTTTCCTAACTGAACTGCATGTTAAGGGTCGTGATACATACTGGAAAGTGCGCCAGGCTGTAGAAGCGACTAAAGATGGTCTATACACATTTAATCAATTCAAGAGCGTGAAACCTGAGACTCGCCGCCCACTGCGCAAGCTTGTTTTCAACGTACCAACGCGTCGTGAATTGAACTTGGGTGAAAAAGCAATCACTCATGGTCTTGCTATCGCATCAGGTGTCAAAGCCTCAAAAGACCTTGGCAACATGCCGCCAAACGTAGCTAATCCAGCTTACCTTGCTTCTCAAGCTCGTCGTCTAGCGGACGACTACGAAACCGTAACCACCAAAATTATTGGTGAGCAAGAGATGGAAAAACTGGGTATGACCTCTTACCTAGCAGTAGGCCGTGGTTCTAAAAACGAATCTATGATGTCTATCATCGAGTACAAAGGTAACCCTGACTCAGATGCAAAACCGATTGTGCTCGTAGGTAAAGGTCTAACCTTCGACTCAGGCGGTATCTCTCTAAAGCCGGGCGAAGGTATGGATGAGATGAAGTACGACATGTGTGGTGCGGCATCGGTATTCGGTACAATGAAAGCGCTGGCGAAGCTAAACCTACCAATCAACGTTATTGGTGTTCTAGCGGGTTGTGAAAACATGCCTGGCAGCAACGCTTACCGTCCAGGTGACATCCTAACGACCATGTCTGGTCAAACTGTAGAAGTTCTGAACACGGATGCTGAAGGCCGTCTTGTTCTTTGTGACGCACTGACTTACGTAGAGCGTTTCGAACCAGACTGCGTGGTTGACGTTGCAACGCTAACTGGTGCTTGTGTTATCGCACTAGGCCACCATATCAGCGGCGTAATCTCTAACCACAACCCTCTTTCTCATGAGCTAGTAAACGCTTCTGAGCAAGCGAGTGACCGTGCATGGCGTCTACCAATGGCAGACGAGTACCACGAACAGTTGAAAAGCCCGTTTGCGGATATGGCAAACATTGGTGGTCGCCCTGGTGGCACAATTACTGCGGGTTGCTTCTTATCTAAGTTCGCGAAGAAGTACAACTGGGCACACGTCGATATCGCAGGTACCGCGTGGAAATCAGGCGCAGCGAAAGGCTCAACGGGCCGTCCTGTCTCAATGCTTGTCCAATTCCTTTTGAACCGCAGCGGCCAAGAGACAGAAGAGTAATTTCTGAACAACATCTAAAAGGGCCGCAAGGCCCTTTTTTATTATCCTAATTTTCTAAAATGAAAGTGGGACTTAAGATGGTCTTAGGAAGAGACCCAAGGCAAGTGAGAGAATGATGCAAACTGCAACCTTCTACATCATTAACGAAGAGAGCCCGCAAGCAACGGTGGCTGGCTTTGAAGAATACATCGTGTTTTTGGCTCAGCACTTTGCTCGCCAAGGCGCTAAAGTGTATTTAAACTGCCAAGACAAACCACACGCCGAGCAGCTCGCTGAAGCCTTTTGGCAAGTTGATGCAGACAAGTTCATGGCACATAACCTCGTAGGCGAGGGACCGAAATACGCCACCAATATTGAAATCGGCCATGAAGGTGTAAAACCTAATTGGAACCGTCAGCTGGTAATTAATTTGGCGGAAAATGAGACAACCTTTGCGAACAAGTTTGCTCAAGTGGTAGACTTCGTGCCCTGCGAAGAAAAAGCTAAACAACTCGCAAGAGAAAGATATAAAATTTACCGTCAAGCAGGTTACCAACTGCAAACGATCGAAATTCAATATCCTTAACGGTCAATCCTTATAGTTAAGGCGATCTTGTTAAGATCCCTCACTTATAAAGATTGACTAAGATTCAACCATCAACGTATCCATTAAAAGAGCGCTATGGAAAAGACATACAACCCAACTTCAATCGAACAAGCTCTGTATCAGACTTGGGAAGAGAAAGGCTACTTTAAGCCACACGGTGACACTACTAAAGAATCATACAGCATCATGATCCCGCCACCGAACGTCACTGGTAGCCTACACATGGGCCACGCGTTCCAAGATACGATCATGGATACGCTTATCCGTTGTGAACGTATGAAGGGTAAAAACACCCTTTGGCAAGTAGGTACTGACCACGCTGGTATCGCAACTCAGATGGTTGTTGAGCGTAAGATCGCTGCAGAAGAAGGCAAAACAAAACACGATTACGGTCGTGAAGCTTTCATCGACAAAATCTGGGAATGGAAAGGCGAATCTGGCGGCACTATCACTAAGCAGCTTCGTCGTCTTGGCGCATCTGTAGACTGGGATCGTGAACGCTTCACGATGGACGCTGGTCTATCTAACGCCGTTCAAGAAGTGTTCGTACGTCTATACGAAGACGATCTAATCTACCGCGGTAAGCGTCTAGTTAACTGGGATCCAAAGCTACACACAGCGATTTCAGATCTAGAAGTAGAGAACAAAGACACTAAAGGCCACATGTGGCACTTCCGCTACCCACTAGCAGATGGCGCTAAAACAGCGGATGGCAAAGACTACATCGTTGTTGCAACGACTCGTCCAGAGACCGTGCTAGGCGATACGGGTGTTGCAGTTAACCCAGAAGATCCACGTTACAAAGATCTTATCGGTAAAGAAATCATCCTTCCTATCGTTGATCGTCGCATCCCAATCGTGGGCGATGAGCACGCAGATATGGAAAAAGGTACTGGCTGTGTGAAAATCACACCTGCGCACGACTTCAACGACTACGAAGTAGGTAAGCGCCACCAGCTACCAATGATCAACATTCTGACTTTCGACGCAAACATCCGTGATGCTTCTGAAGTATTCAACACCAACGGCGAAGCAAGCGACGCTTACAGCACTGAGCTACCAGCTAAATACCACGGTATGGAGCGTTTTGCCGCTCGTAAAGCTATCGTTGCTGAATTCGACGAGCTAGGCCTACTTGAAGAAGTGAAAGATCACGATCTACAAGTTCCTTACGGCGACCGTGGTGGCGTGGTTATCGAACCAATGCTAACTGACCAATGGTACGTACGTACTGCGCCTCTAGCGAAAACAGCGGTTGAAGCAGTAGAAAACGGCGACATCCAATTCGTTCCTAAGCAATACGAAAACATGTACTTCTCTTGGATGCGTGACGTTCAAGACTGGTGTATCTCTCGTCAACTATGGTGGGGTCACCGCATCCCAGCTTGGTACGACAACCAAGGTAATGTTTACGTAGGTCGCGACGAAGAAGAAGTTCGTAAGAACAACAACCTAGAGTCAGTTATTGAACTGCACCAAGACGAAGACGTACTGGATACATGGTTCTCTTCTGCACTATGGACGTTCGGTACTCAAGGTTGGCCAGAGCAAACTGACGATCTGAAAGTATTCCACCCTTCAGACGTACTAGTAACTGGTTTCGACATCATCTTCTTCTGGGTTGCGCGCATGATCATGATGACCATGCACTTCGTGAAAGACGAAAACGGCAAACCACAAGTACCATTTAAAACGGTTTACGTTACTGGTCTAATCCGTGACGAAAACGGCGACAAGATGTCTAAGTCGAAAGGTAACGTACTTGACCCAATCGACATGATCGATGGTATCGACCTAGAGTCTCTAGTAGAGAAGCGTTGTGGCAACATGATGCAGCCTCAGCTAGCGAAGAAGATCGAGAAGAACACTCGTAAGACGTTTGAAAACGGTATCGAAGCATACGGTACAGACGCGCTACGTTTCACTCTTGCAGCAATGGCATCAACAGGTCGCGATATCAACTGGGATATGAAGCGTCTTGAGGGTTACCGTAACTTCTGTAACAAACTATGGAACGCAAGCCGTTACGTAATGATGAACACAGAAGAGCAAGATTGTGGCTTCAACGGTGGTGAGATTGAATACTCACTAGCGGACAAATGGATCGAGTCTCAGTTTGAACTTGCAGCGAAAGCGTTCAACAACCATATCGACAACTTCCGTCTAGATATGGCTGCGAACACGCTTTACGAATTCATCTGGAACCAATTCTGTGACTGGTACCTAGAGCTAACTAAACCCGTTCTATGGAAAGGTACTGAAGCACAACAGCGTGGTACTCGTCGTACATTAATCACGGTTCTTGAGAAGACTCTACGTCTAGCTCACCCAGTGATTCCTTACATCACTGAAACTATCTGGCAAAGCATCAAGCCATTAGTTGAAGGTGTAGAAGGCGAGACAATCATGCTGCAAGCACTGCCTCAATTCGACGAAGCAAACTTCAACCAAGAAGCGCTAGACGACATTGAATGGGTGAAAGCGTTTATTACCAGCATCCGTAACCTACGTGCTGAATACGACATCAACCCTGGTAAGCCGCTTGACGTTATGCTGAAAGCAGCAAACGCAGAAGACGCTGCGCGTCTAGAAGCAAACAAACAAGTACTAATGTCTCTAGCGAAACTAGAATCTGTACGCGTACTTGCTGCTGACGAAGAAACGCCAGCGTGTGCAACAGCATTGGTTGCTAAGTCTGAGCTAATGATCCCAATGGCAGGTCTGATCGACAAAGATGCTGAGCTTGCTCGTCTAGATGGCGAAATCAAGAAGACGCACGGCGAAATCAAGCGTATCGAAGGCAAACTGGGCAACGAAGGCTTTGTAGCGAAAGCACCTGAAGCTGTTGTTGCTAAAGAGCGTGAGAAGCTTGAAGGCTACAAAGAGACACTAGCTAAGCTAGAAGAGCAGAAGACAACGATCGCTGCACTTTAAGCCTCAGTGAAAGAGAAGAACTAACACTTCTCACTTTGAATCCAAAGGTTGGCCATCATGGTCAACCTTTTTTGTATATCTTTCACCAAAAACCATCATCAATAGCTTTCCCCTATCGCAACAATACTCATCATTCATTAGCATTAATGAGAATTATTATCGATAATGGACTCATCGAAACAAACACGATTGAGTAATTATCATGAAAAAGACACTAACTTTCGCAGCACTGCATTTTACTATCGCATTTAGTGTCGCTTACGTACTCACAGGCGACATTCTAATTGGTAGTTTAATTGCCATGATTGAGCCTTCAGTGAACACCGTAGCCTTCTACTTTCATGAAAAGGCATGGGCAAAAGTCCCAGCACTTAAAGCTCGTCAGTGGATGACCAAATTAAAAACCGCAAGCTTTGCGACCGTGCACTTCAGCGTCGCTTTTACCGTGGTTTACTTACTAACAGGTGATGCATTTGTCGGCGGCGTAATGGCGATGCTAGAGCCGAGTTTGAACACGGTGGCTTACTACTTCCACGAGAAAGTATGGATGCGTAAATCATCAGAAAAAGCTCCAGCACCGCAGTTTTGTTTACATCACCACGCTTAAACATGGAGGCTCACTACGTCTCCTAACAAGAAAAATGACATTTACCATTGACAAGGTTGCGTACCGCAATTATTTTAGTTGCGGTGCGCAACTTTATTTTTAGAGGTAAGTGATAATGAACGCTCGTCAACTTCGACACTACTCCCGTCAAGCAGTCCGATTGCTTGGTATGCTTGATAAACAATGCGGCGATGTCGCTCTCACTCCAGTGCAAGCGCACGCATTGGGTGAAATCCAATTGCAGCCATTGACCATCAATCAGCTGGCACAGCAGCTTAATGTCGACAAGTCCAACGCGAGCCGAACCGTTACTGGTTTGATTAAATTAGGTTTGGTCGAGAGCATCGAAAACCCAAAAGACAAACGTAGTCAACTCGTCGCGATTACAGAGCAAGGCCAACAGGCGTTATCACAACTGGACCAACAGCAAAACCACTTCTTTGAACAACTGCTTACCCAACTCGATGACAGCGAGCAAGAGCAACTCAAACTTGGTCTAGAGACTTACCTAAAAGGGCTAACAAAAGTGTGTCAGGCTGAGGAATACGTTCTTCGACCTCTTACTAAAGCAGACAACCCGCAAGTCGCAGATGTGATTCGTAAAGTCTCTGCAGAATACGGCTTAACCGCAGACAAAGGTTATGGTGTGGCCGATCCAACGCTTGATGATATGTATTCGGTGTACAATCAAAACAGGGCCGCCTATTGGGTCATTGAACATCGCGGAGAGATCGTTGGTGGCGGTGGCTTTGCCCCTTTAGCTGGCGAGCCAAATGTGTGTGAACTACAAAAGATGTACTTCTTACCTCAAACACGAGGACACGGTTTAGCCAAACGCATCGTCGCATTGAGCTTACAATTGGCGAAACAATTTGGGTATCAGCAGTGCTATTTAGAGACAACTGAATGTCTGAGAGAAGCGGTAAGCTTGTATGAAAAGCTAGGCTTTGAGCATCTCGATGCCCCGCTTGGACAAACAGGGCATGATGCATGTGAAGTCGTAATGCTTAAGATGCTGTAATAGATAATATTATTAGACGTTAAAGCACAACATGGGTAACACAAAGCTCCTGGCTCAAGGCAACAGTGAAGTTTTGGTGCTGCCCATCCAACTCAACAGACAACTGGTAGAGATCACTTGGATCAGGATCAGTAAGATCGGCATACTTTGGCGCTTCGATCTGGAATAAAGCGCTCGCATGCTCCGCTCGGACATCAATAGGAATATGGTAAGTCATACCATTAAACTTAACCGATGCAGAGACCAGACCCGGCGCAAAAGTTTGATAGTACAAGTCTACTTTAAACTCGCAACCACCACCGTGGTGCCAAATCTGCTCGGTTGCCACACGGTCTAAACGTACATTGCGAATGAACTGCAGATACGGTTCTTGCCATACCCCTAAGCGCTCATCACTTTTTTTATATTCATGATCGGACAGAGAGCACAGCTCAGGTTTATCTTCATCAAACAGAAGATCCTCTTCTTCCTCTAAGAACAAGATTTCAAAGCGGTTACGCCCCATTTGCATGAACGGACGAATGTCTTTCTTGTAGACATTTTGAGAACCGTCACAGTCGAACAATGCTACTCCGTTCAAACGCACTTCTGCATGGTAATCCACACCACCCAACACCATTTCTACCGCTGGGAATTCCATCATGGATTCGTCCACTTCAATGTCATGCATCAGGTGCCACTCTTGCTGACGAATCGCTTCTTCTGTCAGTTCAGCTGGCAATACCTGACTCAAAGGAGCAGGGAAAGTAATGTCATCCTGTGGGATAGAAAGGTCCGTCAGTGGAGAGACTTGCCATAAACCGGCGAGTGAGAGTTGCATATACACCTTGAGCTAGATCAATTTTCACGCATTATAGGGAGAAATCCCCTATAAACTCAATGTGAATTATTTATCGCCTCCACATTCGTCAGTTTTTCAAGGAATAAAAAAACCAGCGTTAAACGCTGGTTTTTCCAAAAGTAGTGAGCTTTGATTACTCGTCGTCTTCATCTTCTTCAGGGTAAAGCGCATCTTCGCCTTCGTAGTACGTACCCCAACCGTCATAGATGATGTCGTATTTTTCTGCCAAGTGAATCAATTTTTCAACTTGCGCATCAATCGCTTCTGCGTCTAGTGCGGACTCCATAGTCGCATCACAGCAAAGCAACTTGTTACCATCTTCATCTTCAGTTTCTTCTGCTTCAAGAACTTCAAAGCCCATCTTGAATGCTTCAACTACCGCTTTTTCTAGCGTGTCAAAATCTTCTGCAAACAGGTGGTGCTCAATTTCGTATAGCGAATCTGGATCGCTGCCATCTTCTAGCAATGCTGCAATGATATCGCGAGTCTCTTCCTTTTGAATCTCAATTAATTCTTCTACTGATAGATATTCATCTTCGTGAGACATGTTTTGGCTCCAGATTAGTTACTTGATGGAAACACAATACCCGATACTGAGTATGCTGATCCGGTGAAATATGGCATGGATTGCGATGAAAAGCCACAAACAAACATCATACCACTGCGATTCTTATCGGTTATTTGAATCTAAATATTAAACCGACCACACAAAGAAACAAAAAATTAACAAAGAATGGCATTTTTTAATATTCAGAACATCCTAATTGACACTTAATGTGGTTATTTTCTCTTTCTATGCGTGTTTATGATGCTTTCTTGAATACACTCACGTGTAAAACGAAGAAGCATAACGAATAAATTCACTTTAATAATGCATAATTTAGAATAAAAATGCACGTTTTATGCACTGTGCGTGTATTCTTTCTCAACGGGAAAATTAGAATAAAAACGCACGCACTCTAATTTTAGTAAAATAGCATTTATATCTAATAATAAATTTCATAAGAATCAAAATAAAAATAAAAAACTCACAAAACCAGAAACACCAGAATATAAACAAAGCTTGATAACTTGCATCTTTCTAGGAAGCTTGTCATAACTAATGGCTGGAAAATTTGTAAGGATACAAAATGAGCAAGCTGTACGTTGGATCAGAAGTTGGTCAACTTCGACGAGTTCTATTAAATCGCCCTGAACGCGCCCTAACCCACTTAACTCCGTCAAACTGTCATGAGTTGCTATTTGATGACGTTCTTGCTGTAGAAGCGGCAGGTGAAGAGCACGATGCATTCGCACGTACGCTGCGCGAGCAAGACGTTGAAGTGCTTCTCCTCCACGATTTACTGGTCGAAACCCTCGCCGTTCCAGAAGCAAAACAATGGCTGCTGAACACTCAGATTTCTGACTTTCGCTACGGGCCAACATTTGCGCGAGACCTACGCCAATACTTTTCAGAAATGGATGATGAACATCTTGCCTGCATATTTTTAGGTGGCTTAGCTTACTCAGAGCTACCGATCTCCTCATCTTCTATGCTGCCAAAAATGAAGCGTCCTCTCGACTTTGTTATTGAGCCACTGCCTAATCACCTCTTTACTCGTGATACCTCATGTTGGGTTTATGGCGGCGTTTCTCTCAACCCGATGATGATGCCTGCACGTCAACGTGAAACAAACCACCTACGTGCGATTTATCGTTGGCACCCAATTTTTGCTGGCCAAGATTTTATCAAATACTTCGGTGACGATGATCTGCATTATGATAACGCGAATGTCGAAGGCGGTGATGTGTTGGTTATTGGTAAAGGTGCAGTTCTTATCGGTATGTCTGAGCGTACGACTGCACAAGGTGTAGAGAACCTTGCAGCAAGCCTATTTAAAGCAGGCCAAGCTACCGAGGTGATTGCAATTGATCTGCCTAAACACCGCTCATGTATGCATTTAGACACCGTGATGACCCATATGGATGTAGATACTTTCTCTGTCTACCCAGAGATCATGCGCAAAGATCTCGACACATGGCGCTTAACACCAAAAGGCAATGGTGAAATGCATGTTGAAGCCTCGCATAACTATCTGCACGCGATTGAGTCCGCTCTTGGCTTAGATCAGCTGAAAATCATCACCACTGGTGGCGACAGCTATGAAGCGGAACGCGAACAATGGAATGACGCCAATAACGTTCTAACTGTAAAACCGGGCGTAGTAATTGGTTACGAACGCAATGTATACACCAACGAAAAATACGATAAAGCTGGCATCAAAGTACTGACAGTACCCGGTAACGAGCTTGGTCGTGGTCGCGGTGGCGCTCGCTGTATGAGCTGTCCAATAGAACGAGACGATATATAACTTTCTCGTCCCTTTACATTAGGAGAATCAAAACTAAGGTTGATGTGAATACATCAACCTTTTTTAGCCTTACTTAAAAATAATTATTCACAATAAAAGCATTTATATGTTTTAATGAATTCTATTAATCTAATCACATGTACTAAGGGACGAGCTATGGCTTTCAATTTACGTAACCGCAACTTTTTGAAGCTATTGGACTTCTCAACCAAAGAAATCCAATTTTTGCTCGAACTGTCTGCAGAGCTGAAAAAAGCTAAATATGCAGGAACAGAGCAGAAGAAACTTCAAGGTAAAAACATCGCACTAATCTTTGAGAAATCTTCGACTCGTACCCGATGTGCGTTTGAAGTCGCTGCCTTTGACCAAGGTGCTCAAGTCTCTTACATCGGCCCTTCTGGCTCGCAGATCGGTCATAAGGAATCGATGAAAGACACAGCTCGTGTTCTTGGTCGTATGTACGACGGGATTGAATACCGAGGCTTTGGACAATCCATTGTTGAAGAGCTTGGTACTTATGCTGGTGTTCCAGTGTGGAATGGTTTAACGGATGAGTTCCACCCAACCCAGATCCTTGCTGACTTCCTGACCATGCAAGAGCACGGCCGTGGTAAACAGCTGCATGAAATAACCTTCGCTTACCTAGGTGATGCGCGCAACAACATGGGTAACTCACTTATGGTGGGCGCAGCGAAAATGGGCATGGATATTCGCCTTGTCGCGCCAAAAGCGTTCTGGCCTGAAGAAGAGCTCGTGGCAACTTGTCAAACTATCGCGCAACAAACAGGTGCAAAAATCACGTTAACAGAAAGCGTTGAGGAAGGTGTGAAAGGTTGTGACTTCCTATACACCGACGTTTGGGTGTCTATGGGTGAGTCTGCCGAGGCATGGGATGAACGTGTAGCGTTAATGACACCTTATCAAATCAATATGGACGTGATTGAGCAAACGGGTAATCCACATGTGAAATTCATGCACTGCCTTCCAGCTTTCCACAATGATGAAACCACCGTCGGCAAAGAAGTCGCTGAAAAATACGGTATGAAAGGCCTTGAAGTAACAGAAGAGGTATTTGAATCGGAATACTCCATCGTATTCGACGAAGCTGAAAACCGTATGCATACCATCAAAGCCGTGATGGTTGCGACGCTAGGAAGCTAAACCAGTGCGCAAAAACAGCCGATAAAAACCATGATGTAATCGCTTGCGCTCACGAAAGTTAAGCGTATAATGCTCGGCAATTTGTCTGAGGATTAAGAAATGACCACGCTGATTGCTGACGTAAAAACGCGATTTGCTCTCGCTAAGCGACTACGCTTACGTGGTGTTATTTTCGTTAATTCTATTGAATTTTAAAACCTCCCCATTGGGGAGGTTTTTTTATGTCCAAAATTCCTTTCGGTTATTTGGATGTAGTAATCAATGTTATAGGGAAGAAGATCATGGCGAACTCGCTTTACCAGAAGCACATCATCTCTATTCCAGAGCTTTCACGCGAAGAACTGGAACTTATCGTAGAAACAGCAGGTAGCCTTAAAAAAGCACCTCGACCAGAACTGATTAAAAACAAAGTCGTTGCAAGTTGTTTCTTTGAACCATCAACACGTACACGTTTATCGTTTGAAACAGCGATTCAGCGCATTGGTGGTGACGTGATTGGCTTTGATAATGATGGTAATACCTCTCTGGCGAAAAAAGGCGAAACACTCGCAGATTCAGTACAAGTCATCTCTTCTTACGTCGATGCCTTTGTGATGCGTCATCCACAAGAAGGCGCCGCTCGCTTGGCCTCTGAATTTTCAAATGGCGTGCCAGTGATCAACGCGGGCGACGGTGCAAACCAACACCCAACTCAAACGCTACTCGACCTATACACCATCGCGGAAACACAAGGGCGTCTAGACAACCTGAACGTCGCATTCGTAGGTGACCTAAAATATGGCCGCACAGTGCACTCACTGACTCAAGCCTTAGCAAAGTTTAACAACATCCGCTTCTTCTTTGTTGCACCAGATGCGCTGGCAATGCCAGATTACATCTGCGAAGAACTAGATGAAGCTGGCATTCAATATAGCCTACACACAGACATGGAAAGTGTGATTCCTGAACTGGATATTCTGTACATGACACGCGTACAGAAAGAACGTTTTGACGAATCGGAATACGCACATATTAAGTCGGCTTACATCCTAACGGCAGCGCTACTAGAAGGCGCGCGCGAGAACTTGAAAGTACTGCACCCACTACCACGTGTGGATGAAATCACAACTGATGTTGATAAAACGCCTCATGCCTACTTCTTCCAGCAAGCTCAAAATGGCGTGTATGCTCGCCAAGCACTGCTGGCGCTTGTTCTAAACGAAACACTGTAATCGAGGGGAAAAATCATGGCTAAAGAAACTCAATTGCAGGTAGAAGCAATCAAAAATGGTACGGTCATCGACCACATCCCTGCGCAAATCGGCATCAAAGTATTAAGATTGTTCGATATGCACAATTCATCACAACGCGTAACGATTGGACTGAACTTGCCATCATCAGCACTCGGTCATAAAGATCTACTCAAAATCGAAAACGTGTTTATCAATGAAGAGCAAGCGAGCAAGTTAGCGTTGTATGCTCCTCACGCGACCGTGAATCAAATCGAGAATTATGAAGTGGTGAAAAAGCTCGCGTTAGAGCTTCCTGAGCGCATCAATGATGTATTTGAATGCCCGAATTCAAACTGTATTTCTCATAATGAACCAGTAGAAAGCAGCTTTAGCGTGTTCGAGAAGAAACAAGAAATCCGCCTAAAGTGTAAATACTGCGAGAAAGTGTTCTCACGCGAGATCGTAACCGAGCGATAAACACGCCGCACGACTAGGCTGTGATACGTTTAAAATACCCTGCAATGTCAGGGTATTTTGCTCTTTACCTACCGAGGGTTTAGAGGCAAACTGAGAATCTTTATTCCCTACAACTGATGGAAAAAATCAAATGACGAAAGTACTTCACACTGAGTCTGCACCAGCAGCAATCGGTCCTTACGTTCAAGGCGTAGATCTAGGTAACATGGTTCTTACTTCAGGCCAAATCCCAGTAAACCCAGCGACAGGTGAAGTGTCTGCTGATATCGCAGAACAAGCTCGTCAGTCTCTAGAAAACGTAAAGGCTGTGGTTGAATCTTCAGGTCTTAAAGTATCTGATATTGTAAAGCTAACGGTTTTTGTTAAAGACCTAAATGACTTTGGCACAGTGAACGAAGTTTACGGCAAGTTCTTTGATGAGCACGGCGTAGCAAACTACCCTGCACGCTCTTGTGTAGAAGTGGCTCGCCTACCAAAAGATGTTGGCATCGAGATTGAAGCAATCGCTGTTCGCAAATAATTGCACTTGCTGACAAACATAAAAAAACGGGTAGCTCAGGCTACCCGTTTTTTATTGTCTTTTCGTGATGATATCGCAGTAAAACTTAAGCAGCGTTGCGCTGTTTGACTTCTTCATCTAACGATTCAAGCTTCTCTTTCATCTGTTCACGACAGATATTCGCTAACTCGCGAATACCCTCTTTACCATAGCCTTCAGTGCTGATTGGAGGTAGCATTTCAACAATCACATGACCATTGTTCCAACGGTTCAGCTTAATTTTATTCGTCGAGCTACATACGATAGGAATGATTGGCACACCTGCACCAATTGCCGCATGAAAAGCACCTGTTTTGAATGGCAGCAAACCACGCCCACGAGAACGCGTGCCTTCTGGGAACATCCACACAGAAACATCACTTTCTTTCATGCTGCTCACGACCTGATCGATAGTACCTTTTGCTTTAGAACGATTCGCTCGGTCAATCAGAATGTTACCCGTAAGCCAGTAAAGCTGGCCAAACAGTGGCATCCAAGCCAAGCTCTTTTTACCTACTGTCACAACTTTCGGAGTCACAGCCGCAGAAACAGTAAACATGTCCCAGTTGTTCTGGTGGTTAGCAATGTAAACATGTTGGCCGCGTGAATACGCATCTTCAGGGATACGCAACTCTAACTTAATCCCAAACACACGAGACATCTTGGCAAACAAACGGCCAAAAGTGAAAACGTGCTTAGGGTTTCTAGGGCTTAATAGGCAGTAACCACAACCACCAATAAACATAACAATCGCAAAGATAGCGACAGCAAATACACGTAACAGTGCAATCATTCTTGTTCTCCAGGAACCGGCTTTTGCCAGATACAGCTATTAATATCTCTCTTTCCATAAAGGGAAAATATGGTCATGAGAGTGATATAAAAAAGCCGAAACTCAGGTTTCGGCTCTCTTGATATCCAAGTTACCTGCGGTGCAGTTTAACTTGCCTAGCTCACTCGCTCAATATTTGCGCCAAGTGCAGCCAGTTTATTTTCGATTTTGTCGTAACCACGGTCGATATGGTAAATACGATCAACGACGGTTTCACCTTTAGCAATGCAACCTGCAATAACCAAACTAGCCGAAGCTCGTAGATCGGTTGCCATCACTTGCGCACCGCTGAGTGACTCAACATCACCACAGATAACCGTATTGCCTTCGATCTCAGCTTTAGCGCCCATACGCATGAGTTCTGGTACGTGCATAAAGCGGTTTTCAAAGATAGTCTCAGTGATTACGCCTCCACCTTTCGCCATCATGTTCAGTAGCGTAAATTGAGCTTGCATATCCGTCGGGAAACCAGGATGTGGCGCAGTACGTACACTTACCGCTTTTAGCTCGCGGTCGGTCATATCAACGGAGATCCAATCTTCACCCGTTTCGACAAGCGCGCCAGCTTCTTCCAGCTTGGCGAGAACCGCTTCAAGCAAATGAGCATTAGTGTTGCGACATACCACTTTACCGCCAGATACTGCTGCTGCGACAAGGAATGTTCCCGTCTCAATACGGTCAGCAACCACGTTGTGTTTACAACCGCCTAGGCGCTCAACACCTTCAATCGTAATGGTATCTGTGCCGGCGCCAGAGATTTTTGCGCCAAGCTTATTTAGGAAATCAGCGGTATCGACGATTTCAGGCTCACGCGCAGCGTTATCTAGTGTTGTTGTGCCTTCCGCCAGCGCTGCGGCACACATGATGGTGATCGTCGCGCCTACGCTGACTTTATCCATCACGATGTGCGCGCCTTTTAGACGGCCATCCACTTCTGCTTTCACATAACCATCTTCTAATGTAATGGTTGCGCCAAGCTGCTCTAAACCAGAAATATGTAGATCCACAGGACGAGCGCCAATAGCACAACCGCCTGGTAAAGAAACCTGACCTTGACCAAAGCGCGCCACCAAAGGACCCAAAGCCCAAATAGAAGCACGCATGGTTTTCACCAAGTCATAAGGAGCACAGTATTCTGTAATACTGCTTGGATCAACATGAACAGAGCCATTGCGGCTTACTTTCGCGCCTAAACGCTTAAGCAATTCCATCGTTGTGTCGATATCACGAAGGTGTGGTACGTTTGCCACTTCTACTGGCTCTTCCGCCAAGATAGACGCAAATAAAATCGGCAGTGCTGCGTTTTTTGCACCTGAAATGGTCACTTCACCAACTAGTGGTTTATCTGACCCAATAACTCGAAACTTTTCCATCAATAAACCTTAAAGCGACATCAATTTCTTATCACGAGCCCACTCTTCTGGTGTGAACGCTTTGATTGATAATGCGTGAATGTCGTTACGCTGGATGTATTCCATCAGAGGAGCATAAATTAGCTGCTGCTTCTTAACGCGGCTCATTCCATCGAAACAAGCATCAACAGCAACCACTTCATAGTGGCTACCTTCACCTTTCACATGCACTTCTTGAAGGTTTAGTGCTTCTTCTAATAACTGTTGTACTTTTGCGCTATCCACAATTTACCCCTGATAATTCTGTATGTGTTTGGCCACTAAAGATTCAACATTGCTCAGTTGAAACAAAGTGCGCAGTTGCGCCGGCACGAAACTGAGCATTATATGACAGTTTTGCTTTTTTGCATGCTCTAATAAGTGGATTAACATCACCATTCCTGCAGAGTCGACGCGCTCTATCTCTTTTAGCGAGCATTCCAGCTCCGATTGAGCAGGTTGCCATTGCTGTGCATACGCCCACAATGAAGGCACTGTATCTCTATCAAGTGCCCCTGTTAGCTTAAGAATGTTTTGATCCAATTGCCACTGAGCGGGAGTCTGGGCCATTATTTCTTAGCCTCGAAGCGGATCGGTTCTGCGGCCAATTTTTCTAGGTCTTTAGCAACAGATAGAATACCTTCTTGACGAATTTTACTGTTCCATTCGGATTGTTTACTAGAAAGCAAACTAATGCCCTCTGCAATCATATCGAATGCTTCCCACTCACCAGACTGGTTGTCTTTACGCAGTTTAAACTCAAGTTTGATGTTTGGACGCGGAGTATCGATGATATCAACTTTAATGCTTGTAATACGCTTAGAGTCATCAATGCTAGGCTCAGGACCAAACTCAATTTTTTGGTCAGAGTATTGCGTCAACACTTGTGCATAAGACGCAATCAGGTACGCACGAAATGCATCGATAAACTCAAGTACATCTTCACGCTTAGCACCTTTTAAGTTTGGACCAAGAAGTTTTAACCCTGCATAGCGGTAGTTGACGTAAGGCATTAGCTCTTCTTCAACGATCACTTTAAGTAAATTTGGATCTTGTTTGATTTTCGGCTGTTCGGCTTTCAATCTTTCGAACGTGACTTCAGCTACCTGCTTCATCATCTTATAAGGTTCAGTTTTATCCACCTCTGCTGCTGTTGCTCCAAAGACGCTAAACACAGCACAAACTGAAAGTAGTAATCTCGCTAACATAGTTATTCCTTACTTGAGTCGTCTGAACCACCTACGCTGTATAGTACTTGACCAATTAAGTCTTCAAGCACAAGCGCCGATTTGGTGTCTTCGATGGTATCACCATCCACCAGCATGACTTCATCATCAAAAACGAAGCCAGGTACTAAACCAATGTATTGCTCACCAATCAGCCCAGATGTCAAAATTTGTACGCTCGACGTTTCTGGGAACTGATTGTATTTGCTATTGATAGATAGTGTTACAACTGGCAATAAGTTGTCTGGGTTAAGCGAAATACTACTTACTCGACCAATCACAACGCCCCCCACTTTTACGGGAGAACGAACTTTTAAACTGCCAATATTATCGAACTCGGCTTTGAGGGTATAAGTATCACCAGAGCCAATGCTTTTTACGTCAGCAACTTGAAAAATCATCACAAGAATCGCGCAAATTCCCGCTAATACAAAGCTGCCAACCCATAATTCAGTTTTACGTGTTTGTTGCATGATTAATTCCCAAACATCAATGCGGTCAGTACAAAGTCTAATCCTAGTACTGCTAAAGAAGAATGCACAACAGTGCGCGTAGTTGCTCGGCTGATCCCTTCCGATGTTGGAATAGCATCATAACCGTTAAATAGAGCGACCCAAGTAACCGTAATTGCAAACGCAAAACATTTGATCATACTGTTACCAATGTCTTGTCCTAGCTCAACAGAGGACTGCATCGCTGACCAAAAACTGCCGTGATCAACGCCTTTCCAGTCAACACCAACAAGCTGAGCGCCCCAAATTCCCACAGCCATGAAAATCATAGCCAGTAAAGGCATTGAGATAACCCCAGCCCAAAACCGTGGTGCAATCACTCGTTTCAATGGGTCTACCGCCATCATTTCAAGGCTAGACAGTTGTTCCGTTGCTTTCATTAGACCTATCTCTGCGGTTAACGCAGAACCGGCACGACCAGCAAACAAAAGTGCAGTAACAACGGGTCCTAATTCACGGAGTAACGAAAGCGCTACCATTTGCCCCAAACTGCCTTCTGCGCCGTAATCCACCAACACAACATAGCCTTGTAGACTCAAAACCATTCCAATGAACAGACCAGATACGACGATGATCGCCAGCGACTGAACACCAACAGAATAAAGTTGCTTAACAAGCAGAGGAAAGCTTCTGATCGGTTGTGGCTTAGAAAATAGCGCCCCAATCAACATGAAAGTCGCACGACCAAATGCTCCGCAAATAGAAAGCGTGCGTCGACCCAACGATGCGACAAAGTGAATGAAGTTATCGACCATCAAATAAGTCCTTTTCGATACTTTGAGAAGGGAAACGAAACGGTACAGGACCGTCGGCATCACCTTGTAAGAACTGCTGGACACGAGGATCAGAGTTTTGAGTCAGCTCTTCTGGCGTACCATAGGCGATGATTTTTCCATCGGCCATCAGGTATACCCAGTCAGCAATACTCATGACTTCAGGTACGTCGTGAGAAACCACAATAGAGGTCAAACCTAACGCTTGGTTTAGATTGCTAATTAGCTCAACCAAAACGCCCATAGTGATTGGGTCTTGCCCCACAAACGGCTCATCGTACATGATCAAGTCAGGGTCAAGTGCGATTGCCCGAGCCAAAGCAGCGCGTCTTGCCATACCACCTGAAAGCTCACTCGGCATTAATTGCGCCGCGCCGCGCAGACCGACAGCTTCGAGCTTGAGTAACACCATGGTGCGAATCAAATCTTCCGATAAATCGGTATGCTCTCTTAATGGAAAGGCGACATTATCAAAAACATTCAAATCAGTGAATAAAGCCCCTGACTGGAACAACATGCTCATTTTCTTTCGAGCGTGGTAGAGTTTTTTACGCGAGAGAGAGGGAATATTGTCGCCATCAAACCAGATCTCTCCTTGCTCGGGATACAACTGACCACCAATCAAACGCAGCAGTGTTGTTTTACCAATTCCCGATGGTCCCATAATGGCCGTCACTTTGCCCTCAGGAACATGCAGATCAATATCATCAAAGATCATGCGTTCTCCCCGTGAAAAAGTGAGGTTGTTCACGGTGACTAAATCGTTGTTCGACATATCATCTCTTCTACTGTAGGAGCGTTGCAACTCACGGAATCATCAAGCAGATACTCATCGGAGTTGAATTCTACGTTTAATAAAGTAACGTCGGTACATTTATTAGGCTGCAATCATAAGCACATTGGCGTTGAATTTAAAGCACTGTTCAATTAAATAAAGTCGAGTATATCCCTGCAATTTCTCATGGTTTATGACCGAATTAGCACGAAGTGTTTAAATCCTAGACCAGAATTGCTCATTTAAATGAGTGAGATTTACATACATTTTCGTTACTAACCTTTAATTTATTCTTCGTTTATCTTCCATTTTAGGCCGCAAAAGGTCAAAATTAGCGGTTATTCATTTTACTTATTTAATACTTAGGAATTCTCATGCTCGAAGCCGTTGCGTTGCTTATAGTCGGTCTTGTTTTGCTTGTTTGGAGTGCAGATAAACTTGTTTTTGGCTCTGCAGCGATAGCCCGCAACGTCGGTATTTCCCCGCTTGTCATCGGCATGACAATCCTCGCGATGGGCTCATCCGCCCCTGAGATGATGGTATCTGCAACCGCTGCTTGGGATGGCAAAACAGATACAGCGGTGGGTAACGTATTAGGCTCAAACATAGCGAACATTGCGTTAATCCTAGGTATTACAGCGCTGATCAAGCCTTTGTCGATTAGCTCCGCCGTCATCCGCCGAGAACTTCCACTCATGATAGCCGTAACCGTACTCGCTGGTATTCTGCTTTGGAATAGCCATCTCGGTTTTTATGAGGGTGTCTTATTGTTTGTACTCTTTGGGGCATTTTTATTTGCTATGTTGCAAATCAGCCGCAAAGAGCAAAAATCAGGTGATGTTTTTCTTGATGACCAAGAGTCAGAGATCCCTGAAGGCGTCAGTAACCCTAAAGCAATCATGTGGGTGGTTATTGGCTTGATACTGCTTCCTTTGGCAGCCAGCATGCTGGTTGATAACGCGGTAATTATTGCTAAACACTTTGGTATGAGCGACCTTGTTATCGGTCTAACTATTATCGCCATTGGCACTAGCCTGCCTGAACTGGCCGCATCACTTGCGGGAGTTTTAAAGGGTGAAGACGACATGGCTGTCGGTAACATTATCGGTTCGAATGTGTTTAACATTCTGGCGGTAATGGGGATTCCTGGCATCATTAATCCATCGGTGCTCAGTGAGTACGCGATGGGACGTGACTTCTGGGTCATGTTAGGCGTTTCATTGTTACTTGTCGCGATGTGTTTGGGTAAATCACGCAGTATTAACCGTATTGAAGGTGCCATCTTGTTTGTGTGCTTCTTAGGTTACCAAGTGTACTTATTCGCAAACATGACCGCTTAATTACCACGATCAATAAGTAGAGATCTGATATGTCCAATCAATTTGATTTTCGCGCTGCTGCTAAACAAGTTCTTGATATCGAAGTTGCTGCTCTGCAAGAGCTAGATACCTACTTTGATGATCAATTTGAAAAAGCGTGTGAACTTATCCTTTCCAACAACGGCAAAGTTGTCGTTATGGGTATTGGCAAGTCAGGCCATATTGGTAACAAGATTGCCGCCACTCTGGCAAGCACTGGGACTTCGGCGTTTTTCGTTCATCCAGGCGAAGCCGCACATGGTGACTTGGGTATGATTAGCCCTGGTGACATTGTGCTGGCAATTTCTAACTCTGGTGAATCAAACGAAATTCTGTCTCTATTTCCAGTATTAAAGCGCCTGAATATTAAGATCATCAGCATGACAGGTAAGCCAGAATCAAATATGGCCAAGCTGTCTGACTTACACCTGCAAATTACGGTACCTCAAGAAGCTTGTCCGTTAGGCCTGGCGCCAACTAGCAGTACGACTGCCACATTAGTGATGGGAGATGCATTAGCCGTAGCTCTGCTTCAAGCTCGTGGTTTTTCTGCCGAAGATTTTGCCCTATCTCACCCAGGTGGTGCACTGGGGAGAAAACTGCTACTTAAGTTGTCTGATATTATGCACTTTGGAGAAGCGTTACCTAAAGTTTCTCCTGACGCATTAATTCGCGATGCCCTGCTTGAAATTTCAGAAAAGGGGTTAGGCATGACAGCCATCGTCGATGAGCACGATGCTATGCTTGGTATATTCACCGATGGTGATT
This sequence comes from Vibrio sp. 704, assembly GCF_033339295.1. Lineage (NCBI taxonomy): Bacteria > Pseudomonadati > Pseudomonadota > Gammaproteobacteria > Vibrionales > Vibrionaceae > Vibrio > Vibrio sp. 704. Next base: position 35,273 of record NZ_JAWOUH010000016.1, read on the forward strand.
TACGTCGTACCTTAGACAAGCGTATCGATATTCATACGACGGCAATTGGCGAGGTCATGACGACAAACCCAACCACAGCACACCCTGATATGCTGGCGGTTGAAGGTTTGAACTTGATGCAGAATAAAAACATTAACGCTCTGATTTTATGTAAAGACGAAAAAATTGTGGGTGCACTGAACATGCACGATTTACTAAAAGCTGGCGTGATGTAATATCAGCACAAACATTTAAATCATTTATTAGACGAATAAAGGCAATGGTCAGGGAAGTACTGAGCTAAACGATAGGCCTTCATTATATGAGTTTTACTCGCCTTATTTATTTGCTCTTGATCTTCGTTGTAGCGTGGTGCGGTTATTACCTACTAACCCCTAAAGGCAACGACGCAATTCAAGTAGCACCAGATTCTGAACTGCCCATGTTCAGTGGTTCTGGATTAGAAAACATCACCTACGGTGAAGATGGTGTCCGCAGTTACATCATTCGCTCCACTAACTTAGACCATTATGCTAAGAGTGGAGATACTATTTTTAATAACCCGACTTTGATGGTTTACCGTGAAGGTAGCGTCATTGAATGGAAGGTGACTGCCACAAGAGCAGTGTTAGATGAAGACCAAGTTTTGACTTTATATGACAAAGTCTTAATGCAAAATCTTCTGCCTGGTGCGAGTTTTGATACCATGGCAACAGACAAATTGGTCATTAATCTAACCAATCGTGATTTTAAAGCTGACCAACAAGTGATGTTGGTTGGACCACAATTTGAAACTACTGGAGGCGCAATGCAAGGCAACTTAAAACAGCATACTGCGACTCTGACAGATGAAGTTCAAGGTCGATATGAAACCGTTACACCTTAGCCTACTGGCACTGGTATTGGCGGCGCCTCAAGCGCTGGCACTCAAGTCGGATACTCAACAGCCGGTTTACATAAACTCTGACACCCAACAGGTTGATATGAAGAGTAACCAGGTTGTTTTTGAAGGCGATGTATCTCTTAAGCAAGGGAGCATCAATATCGATGCTGATAGAATCGTGGTAACTCGCGATCCTAAAACCGAAGCAATTAAACAGATTCAAGCATTTGGTAAACCTGCGAAGTTTTCTCAGCTGATGGACGATGGTAAAACACTTAGTGGTCAAGCTACGGAGTTGGATTACCGTATTTCTACAGACGAACTGACCATGAAAGGTCAAGCGCAGCTGGCACAAGACAACAACACCATCAAAGGTTCTTCGATTCGTTACCAAATTGGTAAACAAAAGCTAGTCGCAGATAGCTCTAAGGAAGAGCGCGTTACGACCATTTTGCAACCCAATCAGATAGAGAACTAATATGGCAGTACTGAGTGCGAAAAACTTGGCGAAAAGCTACAAAAAACGCAAAGTCGTCACTGATGTTAGCTTAGAAGTTGAATCTGGTCAGATTGTTGGGCTACTCGGTCCAAACGGTGCGGGTAAAACCACCTCGTTTTACATGATTGTCGGCTTAGTACCTCGCGATGAAGGCACCATTACCATTGACGACAATGACATCAGTATTTTGCCGATGCATAGCCGTTCACGACTTGGCATTGGCTATCTTCCGCAAGAAGCGTCGATTTTCCGTAAGCTTTCAGTAGAAGATAACATCATGGCCGTACTTGAAACTCGTCAAGAAATGACGAGGGAAGAGCGCCAAGATAAACTGGAAGATTTGTTGGAAGAATTCCACATCCAGCACATCAGAACCAGTGCTGGTATGGCACTATCAGGGGGTGAGCGACGCAGGGTGGAAATCGCTCGAGCTTTAGCGGCCAACCCTCAGTTCATTTTATTGGATGAACCTTTCGCTGGTGTTGACCCAATTTCGGTTAATGACATCAAGAAAATCATTGAGCATCTGCGCGATCGTGGTCTCGGAGTGTTAATCACTGACCATAATGTACGTGAAACACTGGACGTATGTGAAAAAGCCTATATCGTGAGCCAAGGGCACCTAATTGCATCGGGAACTCCGGCAGAAGTTCTCAATAATGAACAGGTGAAACAAGTTTATCTCGGCGAACAATTCCGTCTATGATTATATTAGGAACGGTAAGATTCTGAGCATTACAAGGTAAGTAACACTGAATGAAACCTTCATTACAACTCAAGCTAGGTCAGCAGTTAGCCATGACGCCACAGTTGCAGCAAGCGATTCGCTTATTGCAATTGTCGACACTCGATCTTCAACAAGAAATCCAAGAAGCGTTGGACTCAAACCCATTATTGGAAGTTGAAGAAGGCCAAGACGAGCCTCTAGCAAACGGTGAAGATAAGTCAGCGGTCGAGGCTGCTGATAGCAACAGTGCTAGCGAACCAACAGAAATTGACGTTCCAGATAGCTCCGATGTGATAGAGAAATCAGAAATTAGCTCTGAACTTGAAATCGACACGACTTGGGATGACGTCTACAGCGCGAATACTGGTAGCACTGGCTTAGCTCTTGATGATGATATGCCCGTCTACCAGGGCGAAACCACTGAATCATTACATGATTACCTCATGTGGCAGCTTGACCTAACACCATTCAGTGAAACCGACCGCACGATTGCATTAGCGATTATTGACGCTGTTGACGACTACGGCTATTTAACTTTGTCGCCTGAAGAGATTCATGAGAGCTTCGATAATGAAGAGATAGAGTTAGATGAAGTAGAAGCTGTTCGTAAACGCATTCAACAATTCGATCCTCTTGGCGTTGCATCGCGTAACTTACAAGAATGTTTGTTACTGCAACTGACGACCTTCCCAGAAGACACGCCATGGCTTGCTGAAGCCAAAATGATACTTGCGGATCATATTGATCACCTAGGCAACCGTGACTACAAGCTCGTCATCAAAGAGACTAAGCTGAAAGAAGCCGATCTGCGTGAAGTCTTAAAGCTTATCCAACAGTTAGATCCTCGTCCAGGTAGTCGCATCACTCCTGATGATACCGAGTACGTAATTCCAGACGTATCCGTTTTTAAAGACAATGGCAAATGGACCGTTTCTATAAACCCGGATAGCGTGCCAAAATTAAAAGTAAATCAACAATATGCTCAATTAGGCAAAGGTAATAGCGCAGATAGCCAGTACATCCGCAGCAATTTGCAAGAGGCAAAATGGTTAATTAAGAGCTTAGAGAGTAGAAACGAGACGCTACTCAAAGTTGCAAGATGTATTGTTGAACATCAACAAGATTTCTTCGAGTATGGTGAGGAAGCCATGAAGCCAATGGTACTCAATGATGTCGCTTTGGCTGTGGACATGCATGAATCCACGATTTCTCGTGTAACAACGCAAAAATTTATGCATACACCACGTGGTATTTTTGAATTGAAGTACTTCTTCTCTAGCCATGTTAGTACTGACAACGGCGGAGAATGTTCGTCAACAGCAATTCGTGCACTCATTAAAAAACTGGTCGCAGCAGAGAATACTGCCAAACCACTGAGTGATAGCAAGATTGCTGCTCTTCTGGCTGACCAAGGGATTCAGGTCGCAAGACGTACGATAGCCAAATATCGCGAATCCTTGGGAATTGCCCCTTCAAGTCAGCGTAAACGCCTATTATAAGGCACTAACTGAAAAGGAAAGTCTATGCAAATCAATATTCAAGGCCATCACGTTGATCTTACCGATTCAATGCAAGACTATGTAAATTCTAAGTTTCAGAAGCTCGAAAGGTTCTTCGACCATATCAATCAAGTGCATGTTGTACTAAAAGTTGAAAAAATTACTCAAATCGCGGAAGCTACGCTTCATATAAATCAAGGCGAAATCCACGCATCAGCCGATGACGAAAATATGTATGCCGCGATCGATTCGCTGGTAGATAAATTGGTTCGCCAACTTAATAAGCACAAAGAAAAACTAAACAGTCATTAATCATGCAACTGAGCGAAATACTGTCATTGGACTGCACCAAAAGTGCGGTCCACTGCACGAGTAAAAAACGCGCCCTTGAAATGATCAGCCGTATCGTGGCTGATCAAACGGGCCAAGATTCTACCGAGCTGTTCGAATGCATGCTCAATAGAGAAAAAATGGGCAGTACCGGTATCGGAAACGGTATTGCGATCCCTCACGCGAGAATGCAATCAAGCGACAAGGCCATTGCTGTCTTACTACAATGTGATGAAGCAATCGAATTTGATGCGATTGACAATCGACCTGTCGATCTTCTTTTTGCGCTCCTTGTACCAGAAGAACAGTGCAAAGAGCACCTCAAGACTCTATCCTCTATGGCAGAACGTCTGAGCGATAAGCAAGTATTAAAACTACTGCGTAATGCTCAGAGTGATGAAGAACTTTACGACATCATGATTCACCAATAAGCAGGACTAACTCCATGCGACTAATCGTTGTTAGCGGGCACTCAGGTGCCGGTAAAAGTATTGCGCTTCGTGTACTGGAAGACTTAGGTTACTACTGTGTTGATAACCTGCCAGTTAACTTGCTGGACGCATTTGTTCATTCTGTTGCTGACAGCAAACAGAATGTTGCAGTCAGCATTGATATTCGTAATATTCCTAAAAAGCTAAAAGAACTGACGAGTACACTAGAACAGTTAAAAACTGAGCTTGATGTGACCGTGCTTTTCTTGGACGCTAATAAAGAAACGCTACTCAAACGCTACAGCGAAACACGCCGAATTCACCCGTTATCTTTAGGTGGCACCTCCCTCTCGCTCGATCAAGCCATCGAGCGTGAGAAGCAAATTTTGACGCCACTCAAAGCGCATGCAGATCTGGTCCTAAATAGTAGTGGGCAGTCTTTGCATGAATTGAGTGAAACCGTGCGTATGCGCGTTGAAGGCAGAGATCGCAAAGGGCTCGTTATGGTATTTGAGTCTTTTGGTTTTAAATACGGCCTGCCTTCCGATGCCGATTACGTATTTGACGTTCGCTTCTTACCTAACCCACATTGGGAACCAGCACTACGCCCACTTACAGGTTTGGATGCTCCTATCGCCGCATTTTTAGAGCAACACCAATCGGTGTTAAGTTTGAAATATCAAATTGAAAGCTTTATAGAGAATTGGTTACCTCTGCTTGAGAAAAACAACCGCAGCTACCTGACCGTTGCAATCGGTTGTACTGGTGGTAAGCACCGCTCGGTGTACTTAACTCAGCAAATCGGTGAATACTTCGCCAACAAAGGACACCAAGTACAAATTCGCCATACCTCACTAGAGAAAAACGCTAAGGAGTAGCCGTGGAGTTAAGTCGTAAAGTATTGATTCAAAACCGCCTTGGCTTACATGCTCGTGCAGCAGTCAAACTGGTCGAACTGGCACAGAGCTTTGAAGCGGTCATCACCATCGACAATGAAGAAGACAAAACCGCCACAGCAGACAGCGTAATGGGCCTGTTAATGCTAGAGTCCTCTCAAGGGCAATACGTTACGATCCACGCAACGGGTGGGCAAGCGGAAGAAGCACTGGATGCCGTTTGCCACTTGATCGAAGATAAATTTGATGAAGGCGAGTAGTTTACTCGCTTTTTTCTTACCTCCCATTATCTTTCTCTTCCCTGACCTAATAAATAAATTTGCTTAGTATCATAAGTTGTTATTAAAAGGCGCCTAGAATTAAGTTATTATTCAACGCATTGTAAATATCAGGAATTGGGAGGAATGAATGGCAGAGCAAATTGAATTCGACCAAGCTCACCAAGCCCTCCAAGAAGTCACAGAAGCGCTAGAAAATGGCCGCTTCGTCCATGTTCGTCGTCAATTACAGGACATGGAACCTGAGGATATCGCTCACCTTTTAGAAGCCTCCCCACGGAAGAGCCGTGAAGTTCTTTGGCAACTCACCGACCCTGAAGATTATGGTGAAATCCTTGACGAGCTGAACGAAGACGTCAAAGACAGCCTCGTATCCAAAATGGCACCAGAAGCGCTTGCAGAAGCGACAGAAGGCATGGATACCGATGACGTGGCTTACGTACTGCGTAGCTTGCCTGACAACCTGTCACGCGAAGTCCTGTCGCAAATGGACTCCTCTGACCGTCTACGGGTGGAAACCGCCCTATCCTACCCAGAAGACACCGCGGGTGGACTGATGAACACCGACGTCATCACAATTCGTGGTGACGTAGATGTGGACGTAGTTTTGCGTTATCTACGTATGAAAGGCGAGCTTCCAGAAGCTACGGATGCCCTGTATGTGATCGATGAAGAGAGTAAGCTCATCGGTGAACTGCCGATCACGACGCTTATTACCACTCAGCCAGACGTAAAAATCATTGATGTAATGGAAGACGCGGACGAGGCCATCACCGTCGATACTAGCGACTCAGATGTTGCGAGTCTGTTCGAACGCCGTAATTGGGTATCTGCACCTGTTGTTGATGAAAACTTGCATTTGGTCGGTCGTATCACCATCGATGACGTGGTTGACGTTATTCGTGAAGACGCGGAACACTCGATGATGAGTATGGCGGGTATGGACGATGACGAAGATACTTTCGCGCCTGTTGTAAAATCAGCTCGCAAACGCAGTATCTGGCTTGGCGCTAACGTATTAGCCGCCCTTGCTGCTGCTTCCGTTTCTAATATGTTTGAGGCCACATTAGATCAAATGGCGGCTATTGCGGTATTGATGACGATTGTTCCGTCCATGGGTGGTGTCGCTGGTAACCAAACCGTCGCACTAGTGATTCGTGGTCTTGCTCTTGGTCATATCGGTGACTCAAACAAACGTGAACTGTTAATGAAAGAAGCCTCGATCGGCTTACTCAACGGTATCATGTGGGCGCTGATTATTGGTGGTATTGTTGTTGCTTGGAAAGGTAACTGGATGCTCGGAGGAATCATTTCCGCCGCCATGCTGACCAACTTATTGGTCGCAGGTATTGCAGGAGTAACGATTCCAATCCTATTGAAAAAAATGAACATCGATCCTGCTTTAGCTGGTGGTATGGCATTAACAACGGTGACGGATGTGATTGGTTTATCTGTCTTCTTAGGGCTTGCCACAATACTGATTACCTAACAGAAAAAACGAAAAAGCCTGATGAACACATCAGGCTTTTTTGATTCTGAATTGCTAGAAAAGCTTATTCACCCGCCACTTTCATGGTATCCAGTAGGATAGAGCCCGTTTGGATTTGTGAGCGCGTTTCAATATCACTACCAACCGCCACAATCTTGGTGAACATGTCTTTTAGATTACCTGCGATGGTAATTTCTGATACTGGGTATTGGATCTCGCCATTCTCAACCCAGAAGCCTGCGGCACCGCGAGAGTAATCACCCGTTACCACGTTCACACCTTGTCCCATGACTTCTGTCACTAGAAGACCAGTACCGAGCTCTTTAAGCATTTGTTCGAAGTTTTGGCCTGTCGACTTCACGTACCAGTTATGAATCCCACCAGCGTGACCTGTCGGCGTCATCTTCATTTTACGTGCGGCATAACTGGTTAACAGATAAGTTGCTAGCACACCGTCGGTAATGATCTCACGGTCTTGAGTGTACACACCTTCACTATCGAATGGACTTGATGCCAAACCACGCAATACATGCGGACGTTCTGAGATATTGAACCATTCAGGAAGCACTTGTTTGCCTAGATGGTCAAGTAAGAAAGAAGATTTTCGGTACAGGTTACCACCGCTGATCGCCATAACGAGATGGCCAATCAAGCCTGTCGCAACATCAGCCGCAAACATGATTGGGTATTGACCAGTTTTTAGACGCTGCGCATCTAAGCGGTTAACCGTATTCTCTGCCGCCTTACGACCCACCGTTTCTGGGGTCCATAAGTCATCACGATGACGTGCCACGGTGTAGCTGTAATCACGTTCCATCTCGCCGTTTTGACCAACGCCAATTACACAACAGCTAGTACTATGGCGGCTAGACGCATAACTAGCTAATAAGCCATGGCTATTGCCATACACTTTCACGCCGTAATGACTATCATAACTCGCGCCATCACTTTGCTTGATTGCATTGTTATAACTTAGCGCCTCTTTTTCTGCTGCAATCGCCACATTGGCAGCATAGTCTGGATCGGGTGCGTCAGGGTGGAAAAGATCAAGCTCAGGGATCTCTTGCACCATGTATTCTTTTGCTGCAGGGCCTGCAAATGGGTCTTCAGATGTGTAATGTGCAATATCTAGCGCCGCTATAACGGTTTGCTCGATTGCAGCTTCACTTAAATCAGACGTGGAAGCACTGCCTTTGCGTTGACCTCGGTAAACGGTAATGCCCAGCGCACCATCGCTGTTGAACTCGACATTTTCTACTTCACCCATACGAGTTGAAACACTTAAACCAGTGCTTTTAGTAATTGCGACTTCGGCGGCGTCAGATTTTGCCGATGCAAGCTTTAAAGCTCTTGCGACGGCTTGCTCTAGCTCGGTACGTTGCTCAGCAACCTGCTGTTTAATATCCATTGTCTTTCACATCTTGTCTTTGATGAACAATAGGATAACAAGAATTTCGCTTTCTCCCCATGATTCTTGTTAAAATAGTCATAATATTAATCAAAACACAGGCAACTGAAATGGCACGTAAGAATCAAAAAGCGCCATGGGAACCAGAAGAAGAGATCATCTGGGTAAGTAAATCCGAGATGAAGCGAGACATGGAAGAACTGCAAAAGCTAGGTGAGGAGCTTGTCGGCCTCAAACCTTCAGTTCTAGAAAAGTTTCCATTGAGCGAAGATTTGCGAGAAGCAATTGCTGACGCGCAACGCTTTAAAAATGAAGCGCGTCGTCGCCAATTACAACGTATCGGTAAATTGATGCGTTACGAAGATCCAGAGCCAATCCAAGCCGCACTGGATAAAATTCGTAATAAGCACTCTCAATTAACGGCGGTATTCCACAAACTTGAAGCGTTGCGTGATCGCGTAGTGGAAGAAGGTGACAAAGCCATTGATGACGTAATGGAAATGTACCCAGAAGCGGATCGTCAGCGTCTACGCCAACTTGCTCGCCAAGCAGCGAAAGAGAAAAAAGCTGGGAAACCAGCAAAAGCGTACCGCGAAATCTTTCAGATCCTTAAAGGTCTAAACGAAGAAGAGTTTTAATTCGACGGCTCAAGCAATGAGCATTCGATTTAAACGCAAAAAGCAGACGTCAATGTCTGCTTTTTTATCTTTGGTTTTACTGTCAGAGTTACACTAAGCGATTAACGCGGTCTCCGCGCTCGAAAGCGTTAATGTTCTCAATCAAGATTTCCGCTAAACGTTGGATAGATGAGTCGCTGCCCCATGCAACATGCGGTGTCAGTAACAAATTAGGTAAACTCATATTGGCAATCAGCGGATTGCTCTCATCAGCCGGTTCTTGTGTAAAAACATCAAAACCAGCCGCTGCAATTTCTTGCTGTTTTAAGGCATCCACCAGTGCGCTCTCATCCACCAAACCTCCACGCCCTGTATTAATCAAAATGGCGTTGGACTTCATTTGTTGCAACTCTGCTTGACCAATTAAATTCTGAGTATGATCGTTGAGCGGGCAATGCAAGGTCAGCGCATCGGAGCGTTTTAATACTTCCTCAAACGGCACATAACCAGACCGACATTCTGCCGCCCCTTTACGCTCAGAAAACAACACGGTCATTCCTAACGCTTGAGCCAGATTCGCCGTCGCTTGCCCTAGCGCCCCGCTACCAACAACACCTAACGTGCTACCACCAATATCCCCGATTGGGTGCGTAAAAAAACAAAACTGCTGGTTACGCTGCCACTCACCTGCGGCAATATCTTGGTGGTACCCAAATAAATTCCGTCTTAAAGCGAATAACATTGCCATCACATGCTCGGGCACCGAACGCGTCGCGTAACCACGTACATTAGCAACCGCAATATCATGATTAGCACAGTAGTTCACATCGACGTTGTTAAAACCAGTTGCGGCAACCGCGATCATCCGTAATTTTGGTAGTTGCTCTAATACATGTTGGTCAAGCAGGACTTTATTGCTAATCACGATATCGGCATCGGCTAACCTTTCTATTACCTGCCCAGGCGCAGTTAGGTCGTACTCACGCCAGTGGTGCGGAAAGCTAGGTCGTGGGATCTCAATATGTTCTGGGATGGTCGCTCGATCTAAAAATACGATGCTTGGCAAAGACATAACAACTCCTTGTTCACGGCTGAAAGACAGGATACATCAACCACAGTAACGAAATAGCCAAAAATAGCGAACTAGAAAGAACCGCTGTTAGTGCAATTGGCATTAAGGGTGTGGCAACGTTTTATAATCAGGCAATGTACGCTCTGGCGAAAAATAGTTAAAGATCATCGCCTCGGCTTCAGAATAAAAGTCACAGGGTACAAAAATACTGCTCAGCTGATCCGTAGCTGGATGATAAAAACTTAGCTCCGCAGCGTGCAACTCTAAACGTTCTGAAAACTGATACGCCTCTTCGCTTGCATAAAACTCATCACCCACAATCGCATGACCAATCGCCATCAAATGCACGCGTAACTGATGCGATCGACCAGTAATGGGGAGTAACCGCACAACGGTCGTATGGGTGCCATCAGGGTGCACTTCACGCTTCACTACTTGGAATAAAGTTTGAGATGGTTTGCCGTCGTCAAAACATACTTTTTGTCGTGGACGATTTGGCCAATCACAATTTAATGGAAGATCAATATTCCCTTCTTGCGACTCAACATGCCCCCAAACACGTGCGTAATACACCTTGTGAGTGAGGCGATATTGGAACTGCTTTTTTAATGCTCGCTCCGCGGGTTTGTTTTTCGCCAGCAACATCAACCCTGATGTCGACATATCCAAGCGATGCACAACTTGAATTTCTGGATGCAACTCTTTGAGGCGGCTCCACATGCTGTCGTAATGCTCTGCAAGGCGACCAGGGACAGACAGCAGCCCTGATGGCTTATTCACTGCCAGAATGTCGTCATCCTCAAAAACGATATCAACCCAAGGGTCGGTGGGAGGGGTATATTCAAGCATTGCCATGGGAGATCTCTACAAAATAAAAACGCCGCGATTATATACCCAAATAGCACCCAGATGCAGGATTCTGAAGAAAAGTTCAACCCAATAAAACAAAGTCAATCCTTTAGCATAAAAACTAAAAATAGCACGTTGTAAATTTAGTTTGACAACAAGACGCATAACTGAATAGAGTGCTAGATGCACACAGCATGATATTCGCAAAGAATACTTAAAATAAATACATCAAAACACAGCATTTAAAAGACATTACCGTTGCGCAGTATAGGGCGATCGCTCAGCTTGTCATGTACTGCGGTATGTATCTCTTTAGAAAGATACATAAGATAAAAAGGACAATAAGCAATGGACTCCGCCGTTATAGATAAACCCCAATCCAAACTTTCCTTATTTTTTCGTTCGCTAGGCCCCGGCATATTAATGGCATCTGCTGCGGTCGGTGGCTCTCACCTCGTGGCATCAACCAAGGCTGGTGCGATTTATGGTTGGCAATTGGCTGCACTGATTCTGCTCGTAAACCTGTTTAAATACCCTTTTTTCCGAGCGGGCGTACAGTACACCATGGGGACAGGGCTGACCTTGGTTGAGGGCTACGCGAAATTAGGTCGGCCTTATCTATGGCTATTTCTATTTCTGAGCGTGGTATCGGCCGTCATCAATACCGCCGCTTTGTTGATGTTTAGCGCTAGCTTGCTGGGCTACTTCATTCCGTTTTCACTATCAATGGCATCACTCAGCATCATTGTGATTGTCACCTGCCTGATCATATTATTTGCTGGCCATTACAAAGCGCTCGATACGCTATCTAAAGTGATCATGTCGGTGTTAACCATCGCGACTTTACTCGCTGTTTCTATCGCCTTTGGTAACCCTGTTGAACAAGTGGCCAACTTCGAGCCGCCGTCACCTTGGTCTATTGCGGCTATTGGTTTTATCGTTGTGACAATGGGGTGGATGCCTGCACCGATAGAGATCTCCTGTTTAACCTCAGCATGGCTAAAACGCCAATCAAGCCAGCAAGAAGTAACATACCGCTCTGCTCTATTTGACTTTAATGTCGGTTATATTGGCACGGCGTTTCTTGCCATTATCTTTGTATCGCTAGGCTCTTTGATGCTTTATGGTTCTGGCGTTGCGCTTGAAAGCTCTGGCGTTGGCTTCTCCCACCAATTGGTTGGCTTATATGCGGCAACGATTGGCGAATGGTCTCGTTACTTAATCGCGGTAATTGCGTTTTTCTGTATCTTTGGCAGCACGATTACCGTTATTGATGGCTATTCGCGCGTTATTTCGGATTCTCAACGCCTACTGCGCTCACAACCAGACACTAACCCTAAAACCACTTCAGCGATCATGCTGGTAGTCTCCTTACTTGCATTAGGTATTGTGGTTTTCTGGGCTTCTGCGTTATTGCCTATGCTGAACTTTGCGATGATTCTCGCCTTTATGACCACGCCATTCTTTGCTCTGCTAAATTACACCTTAGTGAGCAAAACTGAGTTACCGGAGCCTTTGGCTGTTGGACCTAAACTAAAGTGGTTGTCGATTGCAGGCCTGATTTACTTGTTTGGCTTCTTGGCTGTATTTATCTGGTGGAAGTGGTTGATGTAAATGAGATAGCTATCAGTGATTAATGCATTCCGCATAAAGAAACTAAACCGTAAATAAAGAAAAAGGTCTTCAACTGAAGACCTTTTTTAATGAGCAATAAATACTTACTTAGTTGTGGCTCACCACAATCAAACGCAGCGAGTCGAGCTGAACCTGAGCTTGGTTGATATAACCAGTAAGCTCTTTAATTTGTGCGTCGATAGCTTCAATTTCTTCGTCACGAATATTTGGGTTCACCGCTTTCAGTGCTTGCAAACGCTCAAGCTCTGCATTCAAACTGTGCTGCATATCTTGATGAGCTTGTTTGCGTACTTCTTCGACCTTCTCTTCAATAAGAACATCACCGGCTTCAATTAAGCGGTGTACGTCTTTCTGTACCGACGTAACCAACTTGCTACCTAAGTGACGGTTTACAGGGCTGAGCTGGCGGTTAAAGCTTTCAAACTCCACTTGAGCAGACAAATCATTACCACGCGAGTCCATCATTAAACGGATTGGCGTTTTCGGTAAGAAGCGCGCGATACCACTGCGTTTTGGCGCTTGCGCATCTACCGCGTAAATCAACTCAAGAAGAATAGTCCCGACTGGTAACGCTTTGTTTTTCAATAGAGATACCGCAGACGTCCCCACCCCTTCACTCATAAGAAGATCGATACCACCCTGGATCATTGGGTGTTCCCAACTGATAAAGTGCATATCTTCACGAGATAAAGCCGTATCACGATCAAACGTGATCGTCGCTCCTTCGTATGGCAGACCTGGATAGCTTGGCACCATCATGTGCTCAGATGGGGTCACAATCAGGGCGTTTTCACCTTTATCGTCTTGATTCAAGCCAATCGTGTCAAAAAGAGAAAGTGCGAAGGTGACCAGATTGGTATCGCCGTCAGTTGATTCAATTTTCTCAACGATTTGTTGTGCTTTTTCCCCGCCATTTGAATGCATTTCTAATAGGCGATCACGGCCTTGCTCCAATTGGGATTTCAGCTCTTTATTCATTTTTGCTGACGCTTCAATGATCTCATCTAGCGTGCTGGTATCACCAGAGGCAAGAATTTCAATCAGATCATCGGAGTACTTATCGTAAACAGCACGGCCTGTTGGGCAGGTTTCCGCAAAAGCGTTCAGGCCTTCATCGAACCAACGTGCTAGGATCGCTTGCGATGTGCCTTTCAGGTAAGGAACATGAATGTCGATATCGCGATTTTGACCGATACGGTCCAAACGACCAATACGTTGCTCAAGCAAGTCTGGGTTGAATGGCAAGTCGAACATGACAAGTTGGTTGGCAAACTGGAAGTTACGACCTTCAGAGCCGATTTCGCTACAGATAAGAACTTGTGCTCCACCTTCTTCTTGCGCAAAGTAAGCCGCCGCTTTGTCACGTTCAAGAATCGACATACCTTCGTGGAAAACGGTGGCGCGGATACCTTCACGCTCACGCAGTGCTTGCTCCAATTGCAGTGCGGTACTCGCACGAGAAGCAATCACGAGGATTTTCTCGCTGCGCTTCTCTTTTACTTTTTCAAGCAACCAATTCACACGCGAGTCAAACTGCCACCAGCTCGCGTCATCGCCTTCAAATTCTTGGAAAATTTCTTCCGGGTAAAGGTTCTTCATCGCACGTGCTTCAGAACTCATCTTACCGCCAATCATCCCAGCAACACGCATTGATGTAGTGTATTGCGGTGGAATATCCATTGGCATCAGATGCACGTTACGCTTAGGGAAGCCTTTGATGGCCGCGCGCGTGTTACGGAACAGAACACGCCCTGTACCATGACGATCCATCAAGTTATCGATCAGCTCTTGGCGTGCCGACGCTTTAGCTTCTTCGTCCGCTTCACTTTCGATAATGCGGAAAAGTGGTTCTACGTCTTGTTCAGACAACAACTCAGTGATCTGGTTTTTTGCTTCATTAGGTAGCTTTTCACCGGAAAAGAGTGAAGTAATCGCATCTGCTACGGGTGCGTATTGCTCTTCTTCCTCAACGAATGCTTCGTAATCATAGAAGCGGTCTGGATCCAACAAACGCAGACGAGCAAAGTGACTCTCACGACCAAGCTGCTCTGGCGTTGCAGTCAGTAGCAACACACCTGGAGTACGTTCAGCCAAGCCTTCTACCACTTGGTATTCACGGCTCGGTTTATCTTGGCTCCATTCAAGGTGATGCGCTTCATCGACAACCAGTAGGTCCCATTCACCTTCCAGTGCTTGTTCAAAACGCTTGCGGCTCTTGCGTAGGAAATCCAAAGAACACAGCACATATTGCTGAGTATCAAATGGGTTTTCTGCATCCGCAAACGCTTCGATACAGCGCTCTTCGTCAAAGATAGAGAAATGCAGATTGAAACGACGCATCATCTCAACCAGCCATTGATGCTGCAGTGTTTCAGGCACCACAATCAAAATGCGTTCGGCACGACCAGACAGAACTTGTTGGTGGATGATCATGCCCGCTTCGATGGTTTTACCCAAACCTACCTCATCCGCCAACAAGACGCGTGGCGCGTGACGACGGCCAACTTCGTGCGCGATGTAAAGCTGATGAGGGATCAAACCTGCACGCATACCACATAGGCCACGCATTGGGCTCTTATGCTGCTCAAACTGGTTGGTTAGCGCACGGTAACGCAGAACAAAGTTGTCCATACGGTCGATTTGACCGGCGTACAACTTATCTTGAGGTTTGTTAAAACGAATTTGGTTGCTAAGGAAAATCTCACGCAGAACAACAGCGGTTTCTTGCGTGTCTTCACGAGTACCGAAATAGGTGTAAAGACCTTCATCTTCCAGTACTTCTTCTACTTTTAGAGACCAACCTTCTTGGCAATCGATGACATCCCCAACATTAAAGGTGACTCGGGTAACAGGTGCATCGTTACGTGCGTAAACTCGGTTTTCCTCTGACGCTGCAAACATCAATGTCACAGTACGAGCATCCATTGCTACAACGGTACCTAAACCTAAATCGCTTTCCGTATCGCTAATCCAGCGCTGCCCCAAAGCAAATGTCATGAATTGACTACCTCGTTATTAGTTCTTGATTCGTGTTTCTTGTTGGTCTACTCATGCCCGTGGGCATGGATAATAGTTTAGATCTGATTCTGGCTTCTGCTATGCCGATAGCATTCGTCATTTCAGTATGAACTGAGTATTTTTTAAGCCAGCTCAACATGATAAATCGGACGTAGCCTATACGCAGAAAAAGGTCGCTAATCTTACTTGAAGCTGTGATTTAGGTCACGCCGAAACCGCACCAAGCAGAAACTTTTTTTCCCAAACTCTAAATGCAATCAAATTGTAAAATACTCATGCCAATTATTAAGTTGTAGAACGTAAATATTACGTATACTTCTAATGAGGGGCGTTTAAAACCATTGCATATGATTTAAGCGCGTTAGTACACGATTAGGATCAACACGGGTTTGCAGTAAGTTGTCTTGCTACTCGGTTGCACACTAGCCGACATCAGCCCGACAACCTCTATTGCAAGCAATCAGAGTTAGGTCACTTCACACCTATTTGGAAACGACCTAACAACTCGCATGCAGAGCCGTACTACGGCAAGGAGACGCTATGGGCGATACCGATCGGAAACTGTTTGTACTCGATACCAACATTCTTCTTCATGAACCCTTTGCCATCTTCTCTTTCCAAGAACACGATGTCGTTATCCCCATGACCGTGTTGGAAGAACTCGACCGAATCAAAGACAGCAAGCGCGACGTTGCAAGAGATGCGCGCGTAGCTATTCGCACCTTGGAAGATTTGTTTAAAGAAGCAACGCCAGATGAAATCTCTGAAGGTATTCCTGTTTCTAAAGACAACCCCGACCAAGGTACCATTTCCATTTTGGCGGATTTTGAACTGCAGGAAACCGTCAAAGCCTTCGCCGACAAGGCCGGTGACAACCGTATTCTCAACGCGGTGCTTTATCTGCAAAATAAACGTGCACCACGTGAAGTGGTACTGATCACGAAAGACATCAACATGCGTCTGCGAGCCAAAGGGGCTGGTGTACGCTTTGTTGAGGACTATAGAACCGACCAACTGATTGACGACATTCAATACCTAACCAAAGGCTTTCAATTGCGTGAAGGTGATTTCTGGAGCGGTATTGAGGAAGTAGAAAGCTATGCACTGGGCGGAAAAACTTACCACAAACTCAGTCGCGAACCCTTCGACCCAACCTTTATCAACCAATACGTTATTGATGAAGACAGTGACTTTGCTGGTCGCGTAGAAACCATCAATGAAGACAAGCTAACGCTTCTCGACCTGAGCCGCGAACGTCTAATGCATCGTAAGGCTTGGGACATCACACCTAAAAATATCTACCAGGGAATGGCGTTAGATGCCTTACTCGATCCAGAAATTGACTTGGTGATTCTAACGGGTGCAGCGGGTAGTGGTAAGACATTACTGGCAATGGCAGCAGCATTGGAGCAAACCATTGAAAAAAGCATGTTCGATAAAATTATCGTAACACGTAACACGCCAGATATCGGTGAATCCATCGGCTTCTTACCCGGCTCCGAAGAGGAGAAAATGATGCCGTGGTTAGCGGCGGTGACCGATACCTTGGAAGCACTACATAAACACGATCACTGCACTGAAGGCTCATTGAAGTACATCTGCGATAAAGCCAACATTCAATTTAAATCGATCAACTTTATGCGTGGCCGTTCGATTCAAAATGCGTTTGTACTGCTTGATGAGTGTCAAAACCTCACTGCATCACAAATCAAAACCATCATTACCCGCTGTGGCGAAGGAACCAAAATCGTCTGCTCCGGTAACTTGGCGCAGATTGACTCTCATTACCTCACCCCAGTGACATCAGGATTGACGTACATGGTTGAGCGCTTCAAGAACTTTGAAGGCAGCGCAAATATTCACCTCAACGGTGTGGTTCGTAGCCGCTTGGCGGAATTTGCTGAAGAAAACCTGTAATTGACACCGACTCACAAAGCAAAAGAGCGCTCTAATGAGCGCTCTTTTTATAACGATTCGACTGAGTTACTCAGTGCCACCCACTGTCAGTGAGTCCAGCTTCAAGGTCGGCTGACCAACACCAACCGGCACACTTTGACCTGCTTTACCACATACGCCAACGCCCTTGTCGATACTTAAGTCGTTACCGACCATAGACACTTGCTGCATTGCTTCGATACCTGAGCCAATCAACGTCGCACCTTTAACAGGGCGCGTAATTTTACCGTTTTCAATCAAGTATGCTTCGGATGCAGAGAACACAAACTTACCCGAAGTAATGTCCACCTGGCCGCCACCAAAGTTTGGCGCATACAAACCTTTCTCGACCGTCGAGATAATTTCTTCTGGCGTATGTTCACCTGGAAGCATGTAGGTGTTGGTCATGCGAGGCATTGGCAAGTGTGCATACGACTCACGACGACCGTTACCCGTTGGATTTACACCCATGAGCCGCGCGTTTAGCTTGTCTTGCATATAGCCTTTCAGCACACCATTCTCGATAAGCGTGTTGTACTGACCGTTTACCCCTTCATCATCCACATTCAGTGAACCACGAAGGTCTTTTAACGTGCCGTCATCGACGATGGTACACAGCGAAGACGTCACTTGTTGACCCATTTTGCCAGAGAAAACCGAAGATTCCTTCCGGTTAAAATCACCTTCTAGGCCATGACCTACCGCTTCGTGTAGCAACACGCCAGGCCAGCCAGAACCCAATACCACTGGCATCATGCCAGCTGGTGCTGCTTCTGCTTCAAGGTTGATTAACGCCATGCGAATCGCTTCGTCTGCGTAATGAAAAGCTTGTTTCACACCATTGCTTTCCGTTAAAAAGAAATCGTAACCGAAACGGCCGCCGCCACCAGCACTACCGCGTTCACGTCGTTCACCTTTTTGTGCGAGCACGCTAATAGACAAACGCACCAAAGGACGAATATCGCCTGCATAAGTACCGTCTGTTGCCGCAACAAGCATCTGCTCATGCACACCGCTGATGCTGATCGAAACTTCTTTAATCAATGGTTCTTTAGTGCGGATGTAAGCATCTAGAGATTTGAGCAATTCTGTTTTTTGCTGCTTTTCCCATTCAGCTAGTGGATTCACAGCGGCGTAGTACGCTTGGTTTTCGGTGCGTTTAAACGCTTGGACTTTACCATTCTGCCCTTGCTGAGCAATACCGCGCGCCGCCATTGCACTCTGCTTCAGGCCTTCAGGCTGGATTTGATCAGAGTAGGCAAAGCCGGTTTTCTCGCCAGTTACTGCACGGACACCAACACCACAATCAATGTTAAAAGAGCCATCTTTGATGATGCTGTCTTCTAGAACCAGAGACTCATGCCAGCTGGACTGAAAGTAAATGTCCGCATAATCGATCTGGCGCGTCGCAATGCTGGCAAGCGTGTCAGCAATGTCTTGTTCTGTCAGACCATTTGGGGCAAGGAGTGCCTGTTCTATTTGGTTTGTGCTCATAGTTAGCTCTTTTATTTCCGTCTCAATTCATTTTGAAAGCGACTGTGTTGAGTCAGCGGCATATTCTGCCTTACTTGTTGGCTTTGTGACAAATCTATCTCAGTCACCAATAAACCTACTTCATCCTGAAGCTGTTTATGGATACGTCCCCAAGGGTCAACGACCATTGAGTGTCCCCATGTTTTTCGTCCACATGGATGCGTTCCAGTTTGTCCGCTTGCCAAAATCCAACATTGTGTCTCAATCGCTCTAGCTCGCAATAATACTTCCCAGTGAGCTTGCCCCGTCACAGCGGTAAACGCAGCGGGCACCACAATGATATCCGCCCCTTCTTGACGCAATACTTTATAAAGTTCTGGGAAACGTAAATCATAACAAATACTCAATCCAACACTGCCGATATCAGTTTCCGCAACGACTATTTGATTACCCGCCATAAACGTATCCGACTCACGATAACTACCATAACCATCGGCTACGTCGACATCAAACATATGCAGTTTGTCATAGTGAGCAATGCATTTACCGTGCGGCGGAAATACAAGTGTTGTGGTGGTGACACCTTTTGCGGTTTGAATGGGCATGCTTCCGACAATTAGCGTTAACTGGTTCTTTCTAGCGATTTCACAGAGCCGCTGTTGAATCATGCCACTGCCAAGTGGCTCTGCATGTTGATGATAAGCTTCGCGACTGGAAAATAGCACTGTATTTTCAGGAGTAAGAACAAGTTTGGCACCTTGCTTGCTCGCTAAAGCACACTGTTTTTCAATGAAGTCCAAATTCGCGTTAATATCCGGACCCGAAGTCATTTGAATAATGCCAACACGCTCCATGTGTTTCCTCCCTATTCCATTATATTCGGTGAGTTATTTGGCCTGTTCACGCAGTTTTTCTGGCAGCTTGTATTCACCTTTACTTCGCGAAATTTCTTTCACCGTTGGTGAATCTAGTGGGCCTTTCACTTCATAATTGACTTGAGTGAAGACCTCAACCACCGGAGATATCACCGTAGAGATGGCCAAGACATACAAAGCAGTTTGAGGCGCAACGGCAAACGCGGTCAGCATTGGTAGGCCTGATGTGATGTCTGGTGTGAATTTCACTTCCGCATCAACCATTCTGCTGTTCATATTAGCGATGCCGCGGATTTGCATTTCCCCTGCTAACGCATCCATTACGATATCATTGGTGATAAACACACCGTCTTGGATTTTGCCCGTTCCCGTGATCGAGTTGAATGCCATGCCTTTATCGAATACGTCGGTAAAGTCGAGCTGCATCTTACGGATGATAGAATCCAAGCTAAACAAGCCTAACAAGCGTGCCGCACCACTAACTTCACTGATCACGCCTTTACCAAATTCCGTTGAGACGTTTCCTTGCAAGGTTTGTGTCTTCATTGACCAAGGTGCGCCGTCCCATTCCATATTGGCATTGATCTCAAATGGTGCTTGTTGAATGCCTGATGTAATACCAAAGCGCTCCATAAGATCGGTGTTGTTATCACCTTTCATTTTCATGGTTAAGTTGGAATGACTACTCTCTTTCGTCAGGTCCCACCAACCACTCATATCAATGCGGTTTTTGCCGCTACTAAAGGTGATATTTTTCCACTCCAAGCGGTTCTCGCGACGCTGCAAATCAACATTAACTTTGCCCACTTTGTAACCTTGCAGCCAAAAATCATCGATGTTCAAAGTTAAGTTTGGCATCTCTGCGTGAAACTTGCGGTCAAAATTGGTAATCAAAGGTGCGTTTTGATCTTCACTCGCAAAGATTGAACTGCGCTCTTTGGTCATCTCTTCAAACCCTGGGATGTACAGATGCAAGTGCTCTAGAGAGACCGATAGATCATAGGGTTTCAGATAGTTAGCTTTCCCTTTAACCTCTTGACTGTCCACATCGAGTTGCCAACTCAAATTTTTCTTGCTTGCTGAAAAATCCACATCATGAAACTCAATCCCACCGAGCTGTAAGTTTGGCGTTTCAACTTCAATGCGTGTCGGCAATGGAATGGTCGGCGTTTTCATGCTTGCCAAAACAGACGATGAAGGCTTGCTCTCAGAGACCTGCGCAAGCTCAGCCCATTGGTCTAAATTCAGTTCTTCGACACGCACCGAAGCATCGTGCCCGACAATAGGACTAATCCGGAAGCCACCTTTGCCAACCATTAAATGAGTCGCAGTCAGAACCGGGACATCGCCAGCGATATCTATCTCAGTTTGATACTTCACATTTGGGATCTGTAGTCTTGCTGAAATACTCTCTTGGTTGCCGGATGCTTGCAGTTTCGCTTGTCCAGACTCGCCAATTTGTTTCGCTAAAGGATAAGGATATTGACTAGCCAGACGATTTAGCTGCGCCAGCACTTCAAGCTGATAAGTGAAACCAACATCATTGAGTTGCAAGTCAATGTCCATTTGCCACGGCGCATGGCCCGAAACAAGGTTTAACCAACGCTCACCGACATAGGGTTTGAGAGGCTCGACATCCCAATCTCCTAATGTATTAATTGTCACGTTGTAGCCTTGCTCCGCACTCTCTCCATGGAAATCAAGAGAGATAGGCTGTTGTAATAATTCGGCCGACAAACCCGATGTGGTAACCACATCATTGTCGAAGGTGATACGCCCTGTGGCGTTTTCAAGCGTCATTGGCGGCGCTTCAATATCAACACGATTTTCTGTTAAATCTGCATAACCCCAAGCGCGAGACTCTTTCTCAAAATCAAACGGTATATTGAGTTGAAACTCAGAGTAAACGGGACCACTCACTTGCAGCGCTGTCAATGCGGCACCGACTGAATCCACTAATGGCGTCGCCATCATGTAGTCACGGACTTCATTACCCGGCGCGCTTGCTTTCGCTTCAATCTCGATGTGTCCACCTTCTGCCAACTCAGGGATTCGCCCAGTGATACGCTTAGCATGAACGCCATTTAGTGTGGCTGATTTTGAATCCAAATACATGGCATCATTTTCAAACAGCAAGTCTAGCTGCAAATCCGTGATGGTTGGCCATGCCGTATCAAAGCTAAATTTCGCGTCTTTTAATCCAACCCAAGCTTGGAACATGCCATTATGTTCTTTGTAAGGAAAATCACCTAACTCGCCATACCACAACAATTTCGCTGTATTCACTTTTCCGCCCTGAATCGCGGTCGAAAGATAGTCGGTCAAGTCTTGTCCAAGTGCCAGAGTCGGTAGATAGCGCCATGTTTCACCCGCGTTGTAGAGATCCGCTTCGGCATAGAACGATAAAAATGGGCTTTGTTCTTTTGGAAAATCAAGACGGAATGCCCCCAAGACTTGAAGATCAGGCGTTGCTGCCGTCACTTTATCCGCCCACAAACGCCAACCCGCATCATCTTGCTGCCAGATAATATCGACTTCACCTTGTTTGATATTCAGCGGAGCTTGGAATACATCGCCGTACGGAAAGACATCATCAATGACGGTGACTTTTGCTTTAGCTTGATTCACATCCCCCGATACGCTGCCCTTTACGTGATGAAACCCGGGTAGGAGCTCCCATTGTGTCATCGCGAGTTCATCCAGTTCAGCCGAGTAGCGTAAGGTGTCTAAACCACCGTTCATTGACAATCGGACATCTTCGACCCGACCTTTCGGTGCTAGTTTGTTAATAAGGTCACTGGTCGACTCTGACTCTGGAGCCAGCTTAATGAGCGGAATGAGTGCTTCAATGTCGAGTTGAGAGAGATTGAGCATCCAGCCGTTTGGTTGCCAATCAAACGCGACGTCTAGCTCTGGCCAAGGGGTGTTGTCGGTTCTGATCTGAAGTGAGTGGCCATTTACTTTCCAGCCTTGTTTATCTGGTCGAAGATTGAAAATTCCAGACTCAATAAACAGCTCATGATGTCCATCTTCATTCCACACCAACTCGGAAGGCAGTAATTCAACATAAGCATCATGCGGTTGGCTATGTATGAGCGTTAGCCAAGTATTTAAGCTGACTTTACCCGACTCTGCTCCTGACTCTTCTTGCATGTAAGTGGTCAGCCAAGGTGTGACCGAGACATCTTGAGCACTCACGTAAAACTCACCAGATACATCACGCAACGAGCCATGATCTTTAAAGTTAGCGCTTACTAACAATGAGTTAAGGCGAACATCGGCAATGCTAACCGTGCCTTCGGCTACGTGACGTTTCCCTTGATTGCTCCAACGAAGCTGCTCAATATCTAAACGGCGAGTTTCACCTGACACAGACTTATACCAAATCCGTGAATCGCTAATAGTGAAGTCTTCGAACTGACGTAAAAGAAGTGAGTCGAGTTGGTCAATGAGTTTCACTTCGCTCTTATCCACTTCAGGCTTCGGATCTTGACGATGAGAAGTCGGCAGAATGTCTACCGTGTGAATGTCTAAAGCGAGGTTATGAATGGTAAGGTCTGCAACTACAGGTTTAAGTTGAAAAAGAGATTGAATAAGATCGAACTCAATTTGGACTTCTTCAACAGCGAAGCGTGCATCTTGCACGTTTGGTAGATTTGCCTCTAAACCCAGTAACGCAATTGAGGGATGATTATTGCGCCACGTCCCTGCGACATTGGCAATAGAAACGTCAAAACCTGTGCCTTGTTTGACCCAGGTTTTGATCTCATCTTGGAAATGGTTAAGTTGCGGCAGTGTGACGCGAAGCGTGGTTACTAATATGGCTAATAACACCAATACAGTAACTAAACTCCACGCACAAAAACGCCCAAAACGGTTAACACCAGAATTCACAAATGTTCCAAATTACATCATTACGACGTCAAACTGTTCCTGAATGTACAGGGGTTCAGCCTGAACTCGCACTTGCTTGCCAATAAATACTTCGAGCTCTGCCAACGCATGAGACTCATCGCCCAATAGCGCTTCAGCAACAAACGGCGATGCGTACACGACAAAATTATCGGCGTCGTAAGCACGGTTCACACGAGTAATCTCTCGTAATATCTCAAAGCATACGGTTTCGACCGTTTTCACGCTGCCACGGCCTTCACAAGTAGGACAGCCAGAACACAAGATATGTTCAATACTTTCTCGTGTGCGCTTGCGCGTCATTTCAACTAAGCCAAGCTGGGTAAAGCCGTTGATGTTGGTTTTTACTCGGTCTTTCGCCAGCGCCGTTTCCAGTGAGGTAAGTACTCGCTGACGATGCTCTTCGGATGCCATATCGATAAAGTCAATAATGATGATACCGCCGAGGTTACGTAAACGTAGCTGACGCGCAATAGCTTGCGTTGCCTCTATATTGGTATTGAAGATAGTCTCTTCGAGATTACGACGACCAACAAATGCACCCGTGTTGATGTCGATGGTGGTCATGGCTTCGGTTTGATCGATGATCAAATAGCCGCCCGATTTTAGCTCGACCTTGCGCTCTAAAGAACGCTGAATTTCGTTTTCGGTGTCGTACATGTCAAAGATTGGCTTGTCACCTTCGTAAAGCTCAAGCTTATCTGTTAACTCCGGTACATACTCAGAAGTGAATTCTTTCAGGTTTTCATATTCAAGGCGGGAGTCGACCATGATCTTATCAAGCTCTGTGCCAACAAAGTCACGCAGAATGCGTTGAGCTAAGCCGAGTTCACCGTAAAGTGTTGAACGCGTTTTGTATTTTGAGCGACGCTCCATGACTTTTAGCCACAAACGCTTTAGAAATGCCGCATCTTGAGAGAGCTCTTTTTCATCAGCGCCTTCTGCCGCGGTACGAATGATAAAACCACCGTGCTCATCGCAGTAATGGTTCACCACCTTTTTCAAACGCTCACGCTCTTTCTCACTTTCAATACGCTGCGAAACACCGACATGGCTGGCCCCCGGCATAAAAACAAGATAACGCGAAGGTAAGGTGATATCCGTCGTTAAACGCGCACCTTTCGTGCCGAGCGGATCTTTGACCACTTGCACAACAATGTCTTGTCCCTGGCGTACCAGCTCAGAGATATCACGAACTTGAAACTGCTGTTTTTCGTTTTCTGCCACACATTCGGTATGAGGAACAATATCTGACGCATGTAAAAACGCCGCTTTATCTAAACCAATGTCGACGAAAGCCGCCTGCATACCTGGTAACACTCGGCTTACTTTGCCTTTGTATATATTGCCCACAATACCGCGACGCGATTCGCGCTCGATATGTATTTCTTGTAGTACTCCACCTTCAATCATGGCCACACGAGTTTCACTCGGGGTCACGTTAAGCAGCAATTCTGCACTCATGTGCACACCTCAAAACAATTATAAAAATTCTTGAATTAGCTGATCGGTTTCGAACAAAGGTAAGCCTACTACAGCGTGATAACTGCCTTCGATTCGGGTGACAAATCGCCCTCCGAGTCCCTGAATACCATAACTTCCAGCTTTATCGCATGGCTCTCCTGACTGCCAATATTGTTCGATTTCTTCGTGAGTCAGTGGTTTGAACCACACGTCAGTGGTAACGACCACTGAATGTTGTTGTTCCGATGATACAACGCTCACCGCAGTCATCACTTGATGACGACGACCGGATAAGTCAGTAAGCATACGCTTTGAATCTTCAAAACTTTTTGGTTTTTCTAGCACACGGTCATCGCATACTACGACCGTATCAGAGCCCAATACAACGGAATCAGGCTTAGCCAACGCTAAGCCTGCCTGAGCTTTTTCCAAAGAAAGACGCAACACGTAATCTCGTGCTTGCTCATGAGCCTGTTTGGCTTCCTCAATATCAGGCAATACGATCTCAAAATCATAACCCAGTTGAGCAAGCAGCTCTTTTCTTCTCGGAGAACCCGATGCGAGAACGAGAGATAAGCTTTTCTTCACCGCTTTACCTTACGTGCCATGCACGACGAACTCGTCGCATTAATAAAAACATCCATGGCCAAAGTATACAGTTTATTGCCGCCGTCCACAGAGATAATGGATTAAATACTACGTCCTGGTTCAAATATTCCCCACAGAATATCAAAACTTCTAATAACGCAGTAAAAAAGGCAATTAAAATCGACTGTTGCCACAAAGCCATGTTACGAATCAACAGGAAATTCAGCGCCACGAGGTAGATAACGATCGACATCATCATGCCACGAATTCCAAGCGTTGAGCCGATCAAGATATCCCACAATAAGCCCAACACTAGCGCAGTTCCGACGTTCACTCGGTGCGGTAGTGCCAACACCCAATAACACGTAACAAGGAACAACCATGAAGGGCGTAACACATCTAACACACCTGGCCATGGAATGGTTTGCAGTACCAACGCAACGAAGAAACTGACGCCAATCACCATTCGGCTACTCAATACATTATTGGCCATCGGTTACCTCTTGTTCTTGCTCTAACCCTTCATCTACATTGGACCGCAGTACTTTGTGTTGACGGTCTTCATTCGGCCAAATCAGCAGTAGGTAGCGTAAGCGATCAAACTCCACAACCGGCTCAGCCTTGATTGAAGCGAACTCTTGACGCGTATCGTGATCCACATTGGTAACCGTCGCGACTGGATATCCCTCAGGGTAAATGCCACCTAAACCGGATGTCACCAATAAATCACCAACCTGAATATCTGTACTGGTTGGAATGTGCTCCAGTTGGATTTCATCCATTTCACCATTGCCCGATGCGATCACTCGGATATCATTGCGGATCACCTGGACAGGAATTGCATTTTTCGCGTCCGTTAGCAGCAGAACACGTGCGTTGTGCGCTGCGACAAACGTAACCTGACCGACGATGCCTTTCTCGTTGATAACAGGCTGACCAACGTAAACACCATCAATACGGCCTTTATCGATCACCACTTGATGACGATAAGGTGAAGTATCCACCGCCATTACTTCTGTCACGACTTTCTTTTCATCACGGACAAATGAAGATCCTAACAACTTACGTAAGCGTTGGTTTTCTTCTTTATATTGGTCGAGCAAGATAAGCTCGCTTTTCAGGCGTAGCACTTCTCGCTTTAAGCTGCGATTGCCTTCAACCAATGCCTGATGAGAATTAAAACGTTCAAATACGCCATCGAACATACTACGAGGCAAATTCGCTGCGTACTGAATCGGTGCAACCATACTGTTTAGTAGGTATCGAACGTTGGAAAACGTATCTAGACGACTATCGGCCAGCATTAAGCTCGCCGACACGATGACAGCAAAAAACAGACGTAATTGCAGAGACGGACCTCTGCCGAAAATCGGTTTCATCTTGTTTTTGACCTGATTGCTTCCATGATTATTGAGCCTTACTTGGCAACCTAAAAATACTTAACTAAATACTTTTAGGTATGGAGCATGTTTGAATTACAGAGAGAGCAGAAATGAAGGTGAAGCCCGACATGAGCTTCACCTAAACCTTTATTCTTCAGAGAACAGATCGCCACCGTGCATGTCGATCATTTCTAGAGCTTTACCGCCACCACGCGCAACACACGTTAGTGGATCTTCCGCGATAACAACAGGAATACCAGTTTCTTCCATCAGTAGACGGTCTAGGTCTTTAAGTAGTGCACCACCACCTGTTAGTACCATACCGTTTTCAGAAATGTCTGAAGCAAGCTCTGGTGGACACTGTTCTAGTGCAACCATGACTGCTGATACGATGCCAGATAGCGGCTCTTGAAGCGCTTCTAGGATCTCGTTTGAGTTCAAGCTAAAGCTTCGTGGCACACCCTCTGCAAGGTTACGACCGCGAACTTCAATCTCTTGAACTTCATCACCTGGGTAAGCAGAACCGATTTCGTGTTTGATCTTTTCAGCCGTTGCTTCACCAATCAAGCTGCCGTAGTTACGACGTACGTAGTTGATCACAGCTTCATCAAAGCGGTCACCACCGATACGTACAGACGATGAGTAAACCACACCGTTTAGAGAGATAACGGCAACTTCAGTTGTACCACCACCGATATCGACCACCATTGAACCTGTCGGCTCAGATACGCGTAAACCAGCACCAATTGCCGCCGCCATTGGCTCGTCGATTAGGTAAACTTCACGGGCACCAGCACCAAGTGCTGATTCACGAATTGCGCGACGCTCAACTTGGGTAGAACCACAAGGAACACAAACAAGAACACGTGGGCTTGGCTTTAGGATGCTGTTGTCATGCACTTGCTTGATAAAGTGCTGAAGCATTTTTTCGGTTACGTAGAAGTCAGCGATTACGCCGTCTTTCATTGGGCGGATAGCGGAAATGTTGCCAGGTGTACGACCAAGCATCTGTTTTGCTGCGTGACCGACTGCAGCAACGCTTTTTGCAGAACCTACACGATCTTGACGAATAGCAACTACAGAAGGTTCATCAAGGACAATTCCTTGCCCTTTTACGTAAATTAGAGTGTTGGCTGTACCTAAATCGATAGATAGATCGTTAGAAAACATGCCACGAAGTTTCTTAAACATACTCTTCGCTCATCCTGCAAAAATATAGAAGACAAAAATTGCTCTAAATGTACCAATGCCTCGCTGTCACAGCAAGGTATTGGTACACAAACATGAGCAGAAAGCCTCAATTTCTTGCAGTTTCCTAACTTAAGGGCAAAAACCTAAGTTGTTACTGTCCGGTTAACCCTGGCTCACCACGGTAAATCACGCGATCGTTACCTCGATGAATACCAAAGGTGACGACGGATGATGGGTTTTCTTCGGAGCCATCATTGTCCCAGTCGTATTTGAGCCAAGGGAGGTTGTTACCACTAGGGTCGAGATTAAGCCAAACTTCAGCTTGTTGACGTCCACAGTTTGCGCGCTCTTGCTTAGCAATAAGTTCACGCATGGCACCATCGTTAACCGTCGTTCTGACGCCTTCAAGTAAAATGTCGCAGTCGGAGCCATCATCAGGCCAAACTGGCTCCTGGCTTTTTAGAGTTGGGGACACTGTTGTCCCGTTATCCTTACTGTTTAAAACGAATCGGGTATCTCTCCAATACTCCACTCTAAGGGGGATATTAACAGATTTACCCTGATTCACTCCCACATCATCCAGAGCTATGCGACCAAACCTGACATCAGGTTGCGATAGTAGCTGTTGCGAAACCATTCTATCTTCAGTGCTATTTTGCCCTTCTTTTAAGAACATCGTAGGATCAACATAGCCAGATACTTTAGTTCCATTATTATTAAGTGAAAGCGAAATAGACGTTTCGAT
This sequence comes from Vibrio sp. 704, assembly GCF_033339295.1. Taxonomy (NCBI): domain Bacteria; kingdom Pseudomonadati; phylum Pseudomonadota; class Gammaproteobacteria; order Vibrionales; family Vibrionaceae; genus Vibrio; species Vibrio sp. 704. The sequence goes on from NZ_JAWOUH010000016.1 coordinate 64,448, forward strand.
GGAACTATCCTTGTCTGCCGGTAGTTTTGAATTAAATGGACCATCGGGACTCGGCAAAGATAAATCTTTACGCCAATAAACTGAGTTATCCCAAGTTTTGCTCCACGCAGCTCCCGACCAGTTATCACTAGTCAAATCGGAATCCAAAATGCTAAGTCTATCTGAGTAACCACCAGCCAAATACAAATCTGCTTTTAAAGAATTGGCAAAACCACCATAATTTTGAGTTGTGTAACCGTTAGCGTTATATGCTGTGACTTCAAACTTAACCGATTCAAAATTCTGTCCCATATATACAGATTGATTCTGATTATCAGGGTAGGTCCACTCTGTCCCGGTGACTTTAAAGTAATCCGGATAGAAGCGCCCAATGGTTGACTTACCATCGGCTATTTTAAATGCATTACTACCAAGATATAGAGATGTGCCAATATCATCGCCATTTTCATCTTTAGCAACTGGTGCCTCAGCAATAAGCTCGAAAACACCGACTTCTGAAACCGATTGATCAAACATCACACTGCCACGAGACCATTTACTTGATTCTGGTAGCTTCTCATTTAGAAGTTTGGCTAATGAACCATTAGACGGGTACTTCACTTTATTACTAACCGTAATAGTCTTCTCTTGATAGTTCTCAGCAACCGTATCATCATCTTGCAATGCCGAGATGGTTAACTCAAAAACTTCACCAGCAGCAACAAACCCCGAAGAACAGCCATTTTCACTGTTGGTGCACTCTCCGCTCTTATCACCACTCTTTGCAGTAACTTTCAGTTTTGAAGGAAAACTAACGAAGCTGCCGAATCCATCCGAGTCATCAACACCTTCAACACTGGCTTTAAGTTTGACCTTTCCAGCTTCAGAGTATCTCAACTTAAAGAATGCCTTGCCTTCATCATCAAAATAAACATTAGGCAGGTATTTATTAGCTCTGGTTAGCTCGACATTTGAACTCCATTCCACAGCCTGATCTTTCACTTTTTTCTTGTAAGAAATCACGACAGGTTGAGAGCTATCGATCGGTGCCACTTCATAATCAATCGACATATTAACACCGCGAGATTCACCGCCGTCTTCAGTTCGAGTTGAACAAAACGATAGGTAGTCCTCCCCCGTAGTTTCGCGACTAGCAACTACATCATTAACATTCACCGCAAGCACATTTGAAGCGAAGGTTACATTACAGTTGTTAGCAGATAGTGGCCCGCCATTAATTCGACATCGTGCCCCTTCAAAGCCAAACTGTGGTACGGAACTTTGATCGATACCCAAAGTAATATCGCCAGCTCTTGAACCTTGCAGCTCAAGCTGAGTTTCATTCTCAAACTGTACATTTGTACCACCAACCCAGTTGGCAACATTATTGCCAGTAGATGGAAGTAAAGTGACAGAGAGAGGCGTTAAGCTGCCATCATCGTATGAATCCCTAGGATATTGCTCAGAGCAACTTTCATTCATACAAGCTCTAAGTGTCACATCAGAAGCCTGACACGTACTGCCTGAGCCTGAGTAGTCAAACTCGAAATGATGAATACCATCTGTTAATCGCGAGTACTTGTCCGCACAGACTCGGAAGTTATCAATATCATGCGTATTGGTAAGCATACCTGTGGATGCCGTTACCGACAGACGGAAGTTATCTGGAATATAGTTAAAACCACCTTTTTCCAAAACGTTAAACTCTTCGATAACAGGATCCCATCCGCCATTTTTTCCGACTTTTCGAAATACAGCCAGCGTTATCGTATCGGTGTTACGCGAATTTAAAACTACTTTATAACGATGCAGTTTCTCTTTACCTTTTCGATTATCCAACGAGCTGCTGTATTTTTTGCCAGTGATATACGGATAACCTTTCAACCACTTACCATTCGCATCTTGGACGCCCTGTCCACGCACCCCAACATTATCAGCAACACTATTTGAAACGATTTTCTCGCTCCCTTCACGAATGTAGTTACCAAACTCATCAATACCAATACCTAGCCAACCACCAGCAAAGCCTTCTACATCTTTGGAGACTTCAGGGTAGTGATTCTTTAGAAGCTTCATCCCGTAACCAAGCGGACCACCAAATGCCCCAGTTTGAGGAGGGACACTCGCATCAGAAATCACCAGCGCAACACCGTCAGCACCATTCCCACCATATGCATTGTGATCAAACTCAATCTCTAAATAGTTCTGATCTGACGGAAAAATATAGTTATATGCAGAGGCTGTTGCCTGCTCTGGTTTATTTGAGTTTAAGATGAAACGTCCATCAGAGATATGGGGCTCGTCACTGGTACCAAAGCCCATCACCGACCAGTTTGACAATGAACCTGAATTGAAGTTTTCTTCTGGTAATAGTGAACATTGCTGTGTTGGCGGAATAACAGGAACTAATTCAGGACAAAGTGAGGCTACAGCCTCTATTGGGCACTCTCCGGTCTGGGGGGGCTGACAGTTGGGATCATCTACACCACAATAAATGTCACTATCATTGTACTCGTAAGAATGTGATTTTGAGTTAACAGAACCACAGACGGTCGAGCTTTTTACTGTGGCTTTCCCGTGGGACTGAATCGCTTCACTAAGAGTATAAACACCTCGATTTTGATCGAGTTTAGAGTTAGTCAACGATACTTCGCTACCTGTTGATTCTACCCGGCCACAAACCAATGAGTTTTTAATATCGACTTTATGTAGAGCGAGAATATTTCCGTGTACTTGGTTATGGCTCTCTAGGATCACCTCGTGACCTTCACTAGTTACATCCCCAGTAACTTTCGTTTGTTTTAAAGTAACTTTGCTTCGTGCCCAAACATCACCTTGAATTTCATTTTCATTTGATTCTGTCTTTACTTCACCGCCTTGACTTGTAACTTTCCCCTCGACAACCGTCTTCTTCAACGTTATATCACCATGCGCTATAACATCACCATGAATCCTGTTACCATTGCTCTCCGTTTTAATTTGTCCACCCGTACTCGTAACATTGCCATTCACTGTTACTTTCGAGAGAGTTACGTCTTTAGCCCCCTCAACACTGCCATTAATGACATTCCTGTTACCTTTTATCTCAATACCATCAGAGTAACTGGTAACATTGCCTTGTACTTCTGCATCTTCAAGAAGCACCTTTCCGTGGGATACGTAGATTAAACCGTGAACCTTAATATCGTTCTTGAGTTCAACTGCACCGAAAGACTCCACACGCCCAAAAATTTCAATGTCATTTTTACCTTTGAAATCGCTGTTCTTGGATAGGATATTGATCGAATGTTCACTGCTTCCTAAAGTATTTTTTCCTTTAAGTTCAACACCACCATAAACATGAATGTTGATATCACGGTAAGCGTTGACTGACTGGCCTACATTCATTGTAAGACCATTGGGACAAATATAGTTGCCAAAATCATAATAATACCCACCACAGAAGCTCCCTCTGGCTTTCATTTTCCCCTGACTAATCGACCAATATGGAGTCATATCATTTGGAACAGCAGAAAAACTTTCAGAAGAAAACAAACTGACGAATAAAGCAGTAATTATTATTCTTTTCATTATCCTAATCCCTAACCCAAACTTCTTGCTGACGCTGTACTTGAGACAGTCCTGAACCACAAATGGCTGTTACTTGCACTCTAAATAAAGACTGTGCCTCTGAGGTTCCCTCATTCAGAACCCCCAACTTTAAACAACTCATCGTATTAATCCTACATGCCGTATTCTTTGTAACATTAGGGGTTGCACCACTGACCTCATTCAAACAAATATCTGCGATATCAGGGTCATCATCGTTAAGCGGGTACAACTGTGTCAGCGCCCATTCGTTGGCAGATTGAGCAACAAACCAAGCTTTTGTGCCTAAGAATTCCCGAGTTAGTCCACTTTGATTTGACCAACTTATTCTCATAAGAGAGGCGGCTAAATAACCCATCACAATAATGACAAAAAGCACCACGATAAGTACATTACCTTGCTGATTTCGTTTACGGAACATTGAGCACCTGCACGTCTTGCTGATACACACTACGCTCCCCATCCTGTAAAAACTCTAAGTTAATATGTACTAGCCCACCACGTTGTAGAGTTGGCTCAACATAACGCATGTAACTCGCTGATGTATCAATACTATCCGTGACAATGACATTATTACGAAGTACTTGACCGCTATCGAAGCAATAACGGACTTGAGATTTATCTTGGTAAATGTAATGACGGCTAGAAATAGAGCTAGAGCTGATGCTGCTTTCACCTACAGAAACAATAAAAGGCTCATCAACTTTATCTCTTGATATCTCTTTTAACTCAATTCGTTGAGATGATTCTGGGTTATCTGGATTTTTAGGGAAAAGATCTTCATACCGACTAGGATTTATCACCAACCATCGCTCATTAGGAATACGTTTTAGCTTAGTATCGTTGCCAATAAGAAACTCCAGAGTACTACCACTAAAAGCATAAAAGCCCGAATATTCAATGGGTACAAACTCCAAACAATTGCTTGTCCCAGTTGGCTCATGAAAACTATTTGGCACGGCATGGCGAATTTCACGGGACATTTTCTCGATCACAAACTGTGCTTCTGTCTGCACTCGCTGGCGGTCAATGCTATCTGCGTACCCTTTTATCCCTAGTTTAATATAGCCGGCAATACCCAACATGATGATACTACCTATAACTATCGTAACGACCATCTCAATTAAAGTGAAACCACGTTCTTTCATCAGTAGTTCCCTTTTAAAGCCGTTAAAGTCAGGGGTTGAGTCGTGCCCGCAAAGATAGTTAATGTCACTTTTTTATACTTAGGTAAAGCACTTGTCTCCGAACCACCTAAATCATCATAGGCAACTTGGACTTCTACCCTAAAATTTTTATATTGTTCTGTACTATCTTCTCCAACGTTCGCCAACACATCGGTAATATTTCCTCGAGACACGCTCTTACATTGAGAGAGCGTATTAGGTGTGCTCCAGCAACCGATAAAATCATCAACATCATTAAAATCTGTAGGAAGTGACTCCCCTGTTTCAGCGCCAAGATCTTTAGACGGAGTGCAGTTGACGGAGTTCTCACCACAACGAACCAGCCCTCCATCAAAGTTACTGTTGTCATCAAAACCACGCGCAAGAATTTGTGACATAAAGCTTTGTGCTAAAGCAGCGGCACGAGTTTGATAATGGGGTATGGCTGAGTCTCGAATTTGAGGGACAAGAAAAGAAGTAAACGCCACCATCGCAATGCCCATTAAAACAATCGCGATGATCATTTCTATCAAAGTCATGCCACTAGATTTCTTCATGAGCATGTACCTTTAGAAACATAACCTTGAGAATTAATTTCAACTTGGCAGCGGCTTCGACCATGTTTATCTTCAATCAGGATTGAAACCCCACCACTCGCAGAATTTATAGGATTACCCAACAAATTAAACTCGATTGGATTAGTTACGGCATTGGTCAGTGAAAACTTTGCGGATTTATCAATAACTACGTCACTACGAGCATCTTGTGCACTGCCTGTTAGTGTGCAGGCAGCAACTGAACCAATGCATGAGCTAGAAACTTGCAAACGAAAATCATCACCTAAATTTGCTTCATCAATGTTCGATTGCATGCGGTTAACCTGCACTTGGCGAATCACAGAAATCACACGTTCTTGTAATGCATATGCAGAGAAACTGCCAGAGTCCATAAAACGGCTGGCTGCAAAAAGTGAAAGGATAGAGAGGAGAACAATCACGAGGATTAACTCCATTAACGTGAACCCTAATGCAGAGCTGCGAATTTTCATAACCCAACCTTAGGCTTAGAACAAGCGAGATAAGTATACGATGAAATTATGAGATTAATGATAGGTTTATAATTTTTCGATTCGAAGTGTGAACAGACGAACAAATAACCAATGTCTAGTTATTTTGCCCTTTTGAACGACCAATCTCTTCTTCAATTCGATCGTAAGTTTCTTTATTGCTCAGCGTTTCAGAAACGTGCTCAGCGGTCTGCTTGGTTTGCTCCCACTTCGCTTCGTAAGTTTCTGGCTCGAAGCTGATAAATCTTGGTAATACCACATAACCGACTACACCTAAGATAATCAGTACAACCACAAACTCTATTGCACTAAGACCCGATGATTTACGCATATGAACTATTCCGAGATTAATCAAAATAAGGAGATAAAGGCCAGACTAGCTGGCCTTTATTTTTCTTTAATCAAAGATTAAAACTTAGCGCCACAGTCATCAATCACTGTAACAACTGGAGCTTCAGAACTTGTAGCAGCTGTATAGCCCACACACTTCTTATTGTAGCCTTTGTAACCAAATAGAACTTGAGCACCACTTGTTGCAGTATTCCAATCATTTTCTAAACCATCAACTACGAGGTACAGATCAGCCTTATCTGCCTTAGGGTAACCGTATACGATGTTTAGATCATCATCTGTTTTAATTGTTAGTTTTGCTGCAGAAGCCGCTTCTTTCCCTTCGATTGCCGCTTTACCATATGTAATACCTGCAGCACCAGTGATAGCGCCTTTTAAACCTTCAAGTGCAGAGTTACGAGCATCATCTTGCAGGTTAAGGAAACGTGGTGCTGCAGTTACCGCTAGAATACCTAGGATTACAATTACCACTACCAATTCGATAAGGGTGAAACCACCTTGTCTTTTCATTGTTTACTCTCTCTATGTAAGCATGCAGTACAACTGCAAAGTTTTGTTTAGGTCACGCGACCATTTTGGATATTGTCAAAACGGTTTGGGGCAGCAACGTTCACTAAAACTGACCGTGAAGTGGATACTGTATCTACCGCTTGAGCAGAATGACGATTCGCCATTATTCAGTTCATGCTGCAATGAGAAAAACACATTACTGTTTACCCACTATTACAGCCTGTTACTTATGGTAATGATTGCATTATACCGACTTTCATTACCAATTATAGTGCTTAGGTGTCAAAAAATTCACTCCGCCGACATTTCGACGTCTATTTTCAGTTGATTAGCAGTTGAGATAACTACAATCGACTGACCATTTTCATAAGTGTATTGACAGACATAACGATCAGTTTTGATGGCTCCACTGATATCTATTAACTTGTTGGTCATTATTTTACGTTGGGGGTAATGCACCGCTAGCCAATAACCACAATCTAATACACCTTGCTGAGTAAAGGGAGACACTAACCCGCCCTCAGTCATAGTAAGGTTTAAGCCATCCATCAGCATATGTTCTGGCTCGCCTTGTACTAGCCAAGCTTGACGATAACGCTGAACACTATCTTGCATCCAAACTCTCGCTAACTTCGCTCCAGTTACTTGTGCTTGCTCGGTAACAGGACGTAATTTGACCGCCAAACCCACCGCCATAATCGTAGCAATAACCCCAAACACAATAAGCGTTGCTCGGCTTTGATTTTCAACCACCTATTAGCCGCCTTTGATGATGTCGAGCATTCCCCACATTGGTAAGAAGATACCCAATGCCAGCACCATGACCATGCCTGCGATAATCACCAAAAGTAATGGTTCTATTCTTGCGGTCAGCGTTTTTAGATCGTAATCGACTTCTCGATCGTAAAAGTCCGACACCTCCAGCAGCAACTCATCAATACGACCAGTTTCTTCACCTACTGCAATCATCTGAATCACCAATGGGGTGAATATTTTACTGTTGATGGCCGTCACTGAAATGGTGCTACCCGCTTCAATTGCGGACTTCATCTCAAGAATTCGGTTTTCTAAAAAACGGTTCCCTAAGGCTTCCCCGGCCAAAGCCAAAGACTGGTTAAGTGGCACACCTGATTTCAGCATCAACGAAAAGGTTCTGGCAAAACGAGAAAGCTGCGCACGATTAACGATATCGCCTACAATTGGCAGCCGAAGCCGAAACTTATCGAACTTCTCCCGACCATCAGCCGTCGCCACCCACGCTCTGAACACCGTAAACGCGCCAATCATTGCCACAACCAGCAACACCCAATAATTAACAAAGAAATTAGAAGTCGCGATCAAAATACGCGTCGGCAATGGTAGCTCAACCCCAAAGCGCGTGAACATCGATGCAAACTCAGGGATCACCAAGATATTCAATACAAACATGGCGATGGTGATAAAGATAATGACAAACGTCGGATAACGCATCGCCGCTTTGATGCGTTTGCGAGTCTCAAGTTCCTGTTCGTAGTAATTCGCCAGTTGCAATAGCGCTTGGTCAAGCCGACCCGTATTCTCACCGACGTTGATCATAGAAACGAACAGTGGGCTGAATACTTTGCTGTGTTGCTGCATCGCAGAAGACAAACCTCGGCCATTACTCAGTTCAGAAACGACATCTTCTAGCGCCTCTTTGAGCTGTTTGTTTTCGCAATTTTGCAACAAGCCACGCATAGAGCGCAGCAAAGGTACGCCAGCTTTAGTCAAACTAAACAACTGGCGAGAGAAAAGAATAATTACTTCCAACGGAATAGCAGGCACAAACAGCTTAGACAAGCTCACTTGGCTTTTTGCCGACTCTTTCTCTAACCGTACATTGAGCGGGATGACCCCTTTGTTCATCAATGCTTCCGCCGCAGCTTCTGAGTTCACTGCTTCGATTTTGCCGTTAGTGGATGAGCCGTCTAGCGTGCGGCCTTGATAACGAAAAGTTGGCATTCACTTACCTATATGAAAATGGGATCAGTCTTACCAGAAGCATCGCCCTCACCTAGGGTCATCACTTCGTCCAAACTGACGGTGCCTTGTAGCGCCAGTTCCATTGCAGAAGCAAGCAGTGGCTTATAGTTTTCTGAGCGGCGCGCGGCTTGCGCAAAGCCAACCGCATCATTGGCGCGCAATTTATCCATCATCTCTTGCTCAAGTTCGAGCATTTCAAACACACCGATTCGGCCTCGATAACCAGTCAAATTACAGTTTTGGCAACCTGCGCCTTTATAAAAAATGGTGCTAACTTGATTTGGGAAACGCCCAGCTAACCACTGCTGGCGAGACTCATCTAAGTGGTCTTCTGTTTTACAATCTGGGCAAACTCGGCGCACAAGACGCTGCGCCACCACAGCTCTGACTGCACTAGCAACCAAGTAACCCGGCGCACCCATATCGATCATACGTAACGCACTGTCGACAGCATCGTTGGTGTGGAGAGTACTCAATACTAAGTGACCCGTTAGTGCAGCTCGCAGACCAATTTCTACTGTCTCTTGATCACGCATCTCACCAACAAGAATGATGTCTGGGTCTTGACGTAAAAAGGTTCTAAGAACACGCGAGAAAGTTAGATCTATCTTACTGTTAACCTGTACCTGAGTGATGCGAGGCAGACGATATTCAACCGGGTCCTCTGCTGTAATGATCTTTTTCCCAGGTTCGTTGAGCTCACTCAATGCGCCGTAAAGCGTGGTGGTTTTACCGGAACCTGTCGGCCCGGTAACCAAAATCATGCCATGCGGACACGCCAACTGTCGACGTAAGCGAGCAAGCAAGTCTGGCGGCAAGCCCGACTCTTCTAACGGACGCAAACCAGCGGACTGGTTAAGCAGACGCATTACTACAGATTCTCCGTACTGCGTTGGTAACGTCGACATACGAATATCAATTGATTGGCCACGAACTTTGATATTGAATCGGCCATCTTGTGGCAAGCGCTTTTCAGAAATATCTAGGTGTGCCATCAACTTCAGTCGAAGAACCAAAGCCGATGCAATGTTCACTTCATTTAAGAGCGTTTCATGCAATACGCCATCAATACGCTGGCGCAAACGCAATACTTGATCGTCTGGCTCAATATGAATATCCGAAGCTCCAACCTGTACCGCATCTTCAAACATGGAATTAACCAGCTTTACAACGGTAACCTCTTCACTGTCGGCCTCATCAATACCGTAATCAAAGCTTTGTACATCTTTATGCTCTTCATGCAGCTGCTCAGCAAAGGAGGCAATTTCTTTAGTACGGCGGTAATAGCGGTCAAAGCTTGAAATGAGCTGACGCTCCGAAGCCACAATGAACTCAAGGTTGTATTGGCCCAACAAGTTCATCAATGATTCTTGGATGAACAAGTCCGCAGGGTCACTCATAGCAACGCGCAGTGTGTCCCCATTTCGAGCAACGACCATCGCACGTAAGCGACGTGCGTGTACCTCAGGTAGAATCTGCACGGCTTCGGCATCCACAGGCGCACGACCAAGATCGATCAGTGGCAAACCAAGCTGCTGAGACAAGAAGTCCAACATTTGCTTTTCAGTAATAAAGCCAAGGTCAATTAACGCATCCCCTAACTTCTGCCCGGTACTGCGTTGTGCGTTTAGTGCTTGCTGGATTTGTTCTTCAGAGACGATACCTTCCTCAACCAGAAGATCGCCCAAGCGTTTTCTCAACTGAATTTTCATTGTGCGCTCTCCAACTCTTTCAAGATGTTCAAACGGTCACGGATAAATGCTTGCGATTGATTCGAAATGCCAACTTTACCCAGAGCTTGGTTGTAAGAGTTAATCGCGGCAGTAAAAGCCAGGGCGCGCTCTTGTTGAATAGCCAAACCTAACCACCAGCGCGCGTTTTCCGGCTCACGCTGAGTGAGGAGTTGATAGCTCTCAAGCGCAATGTCATTTTGCTTGTGTTTTTGTGCCAATGCAGCACGCATCGCCAAGTAATCTCGACTTGGTACTGGAGGCAAATGAACAAGCGGGCTCAGCGCCGCTTCAGGTTGATTAGCTTTCACTAACAACTTAGACAAGGCCAAGCGGAGTACTTGGTTGTTCGTATCTAGGTTGATGCCTTCTTGAATAATCTCATATGCTTTACGCGTGTCACCTTTACCAAAGTACAACGCTGATAACTTTTGACGCGTGTCTGCATTCATTGGCTCATAACGCAACGCCTCGGCATAAGCCGATAACGCCGTTTGCATATCGTTAGCATCCAGTGCTTTTTCCGCTCGGCTAACCGCTTTAAGAGATAATTGGCGGTGAGTAAGCTCAACCTGCTCAATGCGCATTGAACTGTTTTCTGATGTTGTGTGGGTTACGTGATCGTATTGCTCCTCGCTCGGCATCGTTGCTAACTGCGCGAGTAAAACTGCATCATCAGAGGCGATATTTATCTCAGATCTTGGCGTGAACCTATCAGTCTCTTGCATGTGAGGCTGTTGCGCGACCGGCTGTGTGGCTGGTTTGGTGTAAACCACTTGAGTTGTATCGGGCGTCATTTTACTCGTTGGCGAGTGAGTGCGCTCCGATGAAACAATTGGTGAGACATTCACAGACGACAGTGGCATAGCGTCGGTTTGAAACTGTGATAGCTCGCCTGAAGGGACAGGACCGCGAGAGACCGCCCAGCTACCAACCGCAAGGCTTAACGAAAAACCGGCGACAAGCCAAAGCCAAGGTTTACTGCGTGAGACACTTGGAATCTCCGCACGAGTAAGCTCTGACGGCGATGTTTTTTCAGCAAGTTCTGATAATGCTTTATTGATGGCACTCAAGGTTGACTCCATCCCCAAAATACGGGTGTTTTAAACTTAGGTTTACGGGCATCAAACGTATCGTGCATAGCGGCGTAAACGTGATGATTTTTCAATAGTGTGCAACGCTCATTAAATGCAGCAAGCAACGACTTGTGGCTAATTTGGTTTATCAAGCGCGGAATCCCCATGGATGAACGCCAAATCGCTTTTTTCTGTTCAATAGAAAAAATGTGCGCCCCATTGCCTGCTTTATCTAAACGATTATTGATGTAAGCCACGCCTTCATCGATAGAGAGAGGACGTAACTGGCAGCTAAACGTAATGCGTTGACGAAACTGCCTTAGCTCATGGTTAGCCAATCTTTCATCCAACTCAGGTTGTCCGAATAACACCAATTGAATGAGCTTATCTTGTTCCGTTTCTAGGTTGCCAAATAGACGCAATGTTTCTAAAGCTTGTGGGGAAAGAGCTTGCGCTTCATCAACGATCAAGACAGTTTTCTTTCCCAAGGCATGTACTTGAATCAAGTGCTCTTGAATGAGGGAAACGATACGCAGCGGATCATCGTTCTCGATACCTAACTCTCTGGCGACAGCAAACTGCAACTGTTCCCCATTCAACACTGGATTGGGTAAGTAAATAAGCTCAACTTCAGATTCAATCTGCTCGATCAGCTTACGGCATACCATGGTTTTTCCAGTGCCGACTTCTCCCGTCACCTTAATCACCCCTTCTCCCATTTGCACGGCAGCTAGGATGGTTTGGATCGCCTCATAGTGAGGGACTAACCCCAAGAACATTTCTGTATTTGGGGTTAACGAAAAAGGCTGAACTCGGAATCCAAAGTGTGACAAGTACATACTCGAATCACAAACCTTTTGAAAAACAGAACCTTTCCCAGCGCTTATTGCGCATCTGGGAACCACTCTTGCAGCAGATCACGAGAGCGCTCTAGCTCTTTCTGCCAAGAGTTCACGCCAACTACGGTCGGTTTTAGCAAGATGACCAATTCTGTTTTCTCAGTTACGTTATTCACGTTGCGGAACAAATGCCCCAGTGCTGGTACATCGCCCAAAAATGGGACTTTAGAAACAAGCTCACGATTTTGCTGTTTCATCAACCCGCCGATAACCACAACATCGCCATCTTTAGCACGAATAACCGAGTCTGATTCACGAATAGAGCTTTTCGCTAATGGCAGTTGGATGTTTTGGAAATCTCCGCCCAAGTTCAATTGCTTCACTTCTTCCGTGACTTCAATAACTGCGGGGTGAACATGCAGGAACACATTGCCTTTGTTATCAATTTGCGGAGTCACATCGAGGGAAATACCCGAGAAGAATGGCGTCAGTTCCACTTCAGGAACTGCATTTGAGTTTTCACCGTTGCCTGCATTACTCGATAGCTCGGTAACAAAGTACTCATCGGTACCGACCTTGATGACAGATTTTTGGTTGTTGGCAGCGGTAATACGAGGGCTCGAAAGGACGTTCAAGTCACCTTGCGTAGACATAAAGCTCAACACGGCATTGAAGTTACCATCCGAAATAGTCACGTTGGTTTGACCGCCCAATAGCGTGCCAATCGCATCCAATGGTGGTAATGTCGACGCAGGGCGGTTGACTACGATACTACCCGAGTTACCAATTGACGCCGATAAGTTTGACCAGTTGATGCCTTGTTGGTAGCCATCATTCAACGTCACTTCTAGGATTTTAGCTTCAAGAATGACCTGGCGCTGCATGCGCTCCTGCGATACACCTAAGAACTCGCGTACTTCGCGAATATCATCTGGAAATGCTCGAACCGTAATAACTCCCGCTTGTGGCGTTACAACCACACTTTGCCCTTTGCCTGAACCAATTAGATTCGCAACAGCTTGCTGCAGCATCGGCCAGAAATCACTTTCAGTGATGGTTTCAATGCGTGTACCACCCGTAGATGTGGTCGAGCTATCGTTGTTGTTTCCATTGTTAGAGTCTGACGAGTCAGAACTGTCTGAGCTACCACCAGAATTAGACGTACCAGCCGAGGTTACAGAGCCCGTAACAATGCTGGTTAATGAGCGACCAGAACGCTTGAACTGCAGGTAATCGACTGGAATGGTCACCGTACGCATACCTGCTGGGTAGATTTGAATAACTTTGCCAGACTTCACCACGTCATAGCCATACATATTCTGTACGACATTCAGAACTTCATCCAATGTCACATCTGACAAGTTGACGGTGATATTACCTTGTACCGATGGGTGAATCGCCACGCTGTACTCTGTGCCTTTCACCAACGAGGCGAAAAAGCTTCTTGCATCGACCGCATTCGCTTGAATACGAAAACGCTTCGAGGTGCCTTGCTCTGATGCAACGTTCGAGTCTAAATTTGGCATCAAGTCTGCCTCAACAGAAGAAGGAATTTCTTCCAATGTGCGGCTGTTCGCTTGATTGATCGATTCATTGAGCGCTTCTTTAACTTCCACTGGATTCCGATGACCCATTGAACATCCCATTAAAGAAGCAATCGTTATTCCTACAACTAATTTGCGCATATCTGATCGGGCTCTGGTTATTATTGTTTTACGTTTAAATCAAAAAGCTCTAGGTCCCACTGACGGTTACCACGCTTTAAAGTTACAAATTCACTATTAATGCTCGCGACGCGATAACCCTTAAATAGCTCGCCTTTTTCGACAAGTTTGTTATCCATAATCGCGATACAATCAGTACTTGGCTTACACACAATACTGTTGAGCTTAGGCAGTCGGTACCGTTTAACTTTTGGTTTCGCTGACGTTTCAACCGCTGGCTTTTCCCAACCAAGTGGGGCCGTTGGGTCCTGGTTTGCCCAAGCGGTTCCTGCCGCTGCCATAACAAGCAATGAGATGATGAGTTTGTTAACCACCAATAAACTCCTCTCTAGATCCTAGTGTGTAGACTTCTAACACAAGCTTCGCTTTCGGGTACTCTTCGACTTTATAACTAAAGCTGCGCCAGTAATAACTCGCAGGAAGGCTCTCCAATTTATTCAGATAATTAGCAATAGAAAAATAGTCACCAGTCAGTTCCATACGAACAGGATGCACGTAGTAACCAGAGTATTGCGATGCTTCTTTATCTTCCGTTATTGGCTCAGATGGCAAGGTTTGCAGAGACAAAAGGTGAATGCCACTTTGCTGCTCCAACACATTTTCAAGCAGCTCAGCCATTTGCGAAGGTGTAATAAGATGCTCGATGATCTCCGCTAATTGCATCGAAAGATGCTGACTCTCAGCTAACAGATTAGATATCGCGCGATCAATCTCAGCATTTGGATCTTTCTTAAGTTGCGCCTGAATACGTAGCGTATCGATTTCAATCTTTTGATTGGCTTGCTTTAAATTACTTAGTTGCCTCTCATTACTGATGATCTCGTTAAGCTTTGGCTCCAATACCAGCGTAAAGAGCAACATGATCACGACAACTAAACCGCACAATGCGGTGAGCACTTTTTCACGCGTACTCATTTCGCCAAAGCGCCCTTCTAATGAGAGCCAGAATTCGTTCATTTCTCTTTATCCTCGCGCGTTTTTAGTTCAAACGTCACAATATCCTTATCATTTCGACCTATTTTGACGTCGTCAAACGTTCGGCCAACCAAGCTAATTTCATTTTTAAATTGGCTGACCCAATTTGGCACTGAGCTCGGTTTTTTCGCTAGTCCCTTCAGGTCTAAGGTATGGGTATTGATTCGAATTTCGGACAAAGAAATTTCTTGGTTTCCTAGCTTCGCTAATGATTGCATCACGCCAGAGTAACCCGTGCGTTGCGAGTCATCGTATTTCCCGACAGCTTTAAGCGAGTCTCGCTTCGCCTTGACTTCACGCTCTAAGCGGGCTTTAGCTGCCAGCTTATTATTGTCAGGTTGATGCTTACGTAGCTTGACTTGATAACGTTCAAGCTCTGACTTCATGATATCGCCTTTACTTTTTACAATAGCAATCTCATCTTCCAAACCGCTGCTCTGCCAAGTGACATAACCGTAAGAAAATAGAATTGCAGCCGCCGCAACGCCCCAAGATAACGCGATATTTTTTAGCGTCAGGAGCTCTTTTTTCGGCTTTAAGTAATCGGGATATAAGTTGACGCGTCGAGTATTTGAAGTAGCCGCAGTGTCAGCCAAAACATGTCCTGATAGCTCATGTTCTGGTGGTAATAACGGTGAAACCTTAGTACTTAAACGGTAGTTCAGAGCCTGAACAAGCTCGCTCTCATCCTCTTCATCGCAGCACACTTTCAATTGATGTAATTGCACGTGGCGTAACTGAGATGAAAGATAATCAATCGAACGTTGCAGTTCTAACGACAGACTGTCCATCTGTAAATCGCTAGACGGAACCCCCGTTAACGGTGGCGTCACACTGCGAATAGAGCGGTGGAACGCAATAGTATTTTCAACAAAAGCGCTTATACGGAAATGACCACGCACACTGCGTTGTAATAATAGGAAGTTTCCTAGTTCACCCGCAGTCTCTCCCCAAATATCGTCTTCAGGAAGAATGGCTTCTAATGGTAACTGGGCTCGGCTGGCCAGTAACACAATCTTATCCAATATTTTTCGCGATAAGACGTATGCTTGCACTTTGGTTGAATTCGGTAACTCGACCGCATCGGCAATAATGTCGATGGCACGCTCAGAGATCAGTTCTTTCAACAAAAACGGTAATGCAGCTGGCCATTCTTGACGCGGCATGACCGGTTTGTCGATTTGGTACATCTGGTAATAGTTATGAGAAAGAATAACCGTTAATGAATCATACGCACTCGCTGCAACGCTCAATGCTTGCTCAACGGCTTTTTCCCAATTGGACTCAGAAATATCAAATTGGTATGGACGACTACTTTTGATTGAAGATGATAAATAAACGGCGTCTGGCTGAATAACCAAAAAGCAGGAGCGACCACCACTAGATGATCGCTTAAGCTTGTCGAATAGTGCTTTGAAATCCATGATTATTATCTTTATTTTTTCCGCCAGCGATTTCGTCTTCCCAATTTAACTTGGGATTCTGATTGAGAATTCGGCAACGCTTGGGGACGAGGAAGAAACTGCTGCTCCGCAGAAAAGTAACGCCCTTGCCCACCATAAACCCCGAGCTCAATTAATGTGTTGAGCTCGTTCTGATTCTCAATTCCCACTGCTATAATTTTAGTTTTACTGTTTGCCGCCGCACCTAGCATACTGCGGACAAATAGCTGGTTTTCATGTCGTTGGTCGATTTTTGCTACTAAACTGCGATGAAGTTTAAGGTAACGAATGTCCACTTCTTTTAAATAGTGAGTGCTAACGATGGTACGCCCAGCCTGCCCAACCATTAAGTGGCACCCTAAACCGGCCAGCATTTTAGCGACTGGTCGCATAAAGTCTAAGTGTCTTACAAATTGTGCTTCAACAAACTCAAAACTGAGACACTTTCTCTGCTCACGTGACAACTGTAAGAGTTCATCACGAAACCATTTAAAGTACTCTCGGTTAGAAAATGGCGTTACATTCAAATTGAGCGCATACGATCTTGAGTTATCAAAATTACCCTTAAACTCTCTTAAGAATTTATTAATAACCGACTTATCCATTTGCGCTTCATAACCAACCTGTCTGATCGCAGAAATGAACCGAGACGCTTTAACAATCCCATTCTCAGGATCGCGAATCCGACATGTTAACTCTTCATATAATGATTTTTTATGCGTCGCGTCACTTATTGGGTGCACAGATTGTGCGTAGAGTATCACACTTTCAGGTGTAAGTGCTGTGTCAAATAACGTTCTCCACCTCACACTTCCGCGAGCTTCTTCATCGTGGTTCCATTTTTTGAAGCGACTCCAATTATTGTTATTTTGTAGTTGCGCACTACGCAAAGCAGTCTCGGCTTCATCAATGATTTGGCTGTGTCGCTCACCTTCTTTATAAGTGGTGATGCCAATATGGCACCAGTTGTCTGGATCAAGTGGCTCTGGCGGCATTAACTTTTCTAACTGGCGAATGCATTGCGAGGCGAGGTTAGCCACATCTTTCGCACTTTGGTGCGGTAGAAAAAGCGCAAAATCAGCATCGTAATAACGGGAAAATACAACATCTGGGTATCGTTGAACTAAATTGGACAATAAACTCCCAACTTCAACAATAAACTCATCCGTAATTTGCTTATCTTGCTCTTCTTCAACCAGTTTCCAGTCTTGAATACGCACTAGCAACACGGCGCCGCGAGCCCCACTTTCTAGTAACGCCGATTCCAACTTGCTATCAAATAACACTCGGTTAGCGGTACCGGTTAGCTTATCAAGGAAGGTTTGAGTTCGAATAAAGGTATCAAATCGGCTTCGCTCTTGACGCGCATCTTGTAACTCTTCGATTAATACATCGAGCGCTTCACTGGCGGTGTAAGGCCATTCTTTTTTGTCACCTTTGGCATACTGCTCCACCCTACCAGCCAGGATCATTCTGCCTCGCTCTTCGAGCATTTCGGAGCCTTCTAATTGCTCCTTAAGCCATGCCACGCCGCGCATTAAGCAGAAGATGATCAATATAACGGCAAGCGTGATCGACCAAAGCGCCTGCATTGAGTAGCTGTAACCTAAGTAAGGGGGAATTGCTTTAAAGTGAATCGTGTAATCTTGATTGTGAGTCAGCTGATACTCTGCCTCAAACAAGACTGACGCTTCCATTTGATGAGAAGTATCTTTGAAGCGATAAACAACGGCGTTGTTGGTCGACAACGTCATTTCGACAATATTGGAAGCCTGCAGCATTTTCGGCATCCAGCGCTGCATAGAATAAGCGGCGTCAGGATCTTCCATCTCCTTGTCGACCACCTCTACGATCCCTTCTAAATAATGGGTGAGATATTCCTGCCCAAGACGTTTAAAAGAGAGGGTGCCACCGACAAACAAGATAAACATGGCGCAGATAACGATCATGGTGACGAAGGCCACCAGCCGTGTGCTTAACTTAAGAGTTGGGGTATACCTCATGAATACCAAATTCCTTTTTTATTCATCATATACCTTATTGAAATATTTATACTTGATAAGAGTTCATCAAACAATCGGATTAGTCTGATAGTGAGAGGCTGGAGCATAAAGAAAATCACACTCATTGATAAGTTTTATTGTTACGCCTAACCTTGCCAAGATAAGCCTGTGAGATCATTAGATTGCGACAATAAAAAAGGCCGCGATATTCGCGGCCTTTTCGATTCAAGCATAAGCAGAATTTAGAACGGGATATCGTCGTCAAAATCCATTGGTGGCTCATTGTACTGCTGCTGTGATTGCTGCGGAGCCTGTTGTTGTGGTTGCTGTTGCTGAGGCGCATTGTACTGCTGCTGAGCTGGCTGTTGAGGCTGACCCCATCCACCTTGTTGCTGCTGTTGACCGCCCATAGGTGCGCCGCCACCTTGAGCACGACCGCCAAGCATTTGCATCACACCATTGAAGCCTTGAACAACGACTTCAGTTGAGTAGCGATCTTGACCACTTTGATCTTGCCATTTGCGAGTTTGCAGTTGCCCTTCAATGTAAACTTGAGAGCCTTTACGCAAATACTCACCTGCTACTTCCGCAAGTTTGCCGAACAACACAACACGGTGCCATTCCGTTTTTTCGCGCTGTTCGCCAGTCGCTTTATCACGCCATGAATCAGAAGTCGCAATAGTAATGTTTGCTACTGCACCGCCATTCGGCATGTAACGAATTTCAGGGTCGTTACCTAGATTCCCCACCAAAATAACTTTGTTAATTCCACGGCTGGCCATGATGTGCTCCGTTTCACTCTGGATATATAAAATTTTAGCGCATTAGAATAGCACGCTTTAATGTTTTGATTAAAGTCTAATACCATTGTGATCTATTGAGTCATCCTCTAGAACCCAAATCGTATTTCAACTTACGTGTGTAGCATTTTTGATTCGCGTTGCAGACATCGTTTCGTGAAGCTTTGAATTCGAACGCATTTATTCAGTAAAGCGATGGTTATGGCCTCTCTTTAATGCCAGTTTATGGCTTCTATTGAACCCAGGGAGATTGGAACACGTGAGAAAGTCGGCTTACGCAAGAAAGCTATTTCTGATCAGTATGGAAGATAATGCGCAAAAAAAAGTGGCGGCACTCGAAAAGTACGTTGATATGAGCATCCCGGTGATTTCAACCGCAGCACTCATGGAAGCCAAGCCACAACACCGTAATAAAATTCTACTGATCGACTTCAGTGAACATAAATCACTTGTTCAATCGATCAAAAACTTGCCTCTTGTATGGAAAAACTTTGAAACCGTTGTCTTCAACGTGCCTAAAAGACTAACCACAGATGAACTTCTTTCATTTGGTCAATTAAAAGGTGTGTTTTATTCTGAAGATACGCTAGAGCAAATTGGAGAAGGGTTAAAAGGCATTGTTAACGGTCAAAACTGGCTGCCGCGTAATGTAACCAGTCAACTTTTACACTATTACCGCAATGTCATTAATACTCATACTGCACCAGCTACGGTAGACCTAACCATTCGTGAGCTACAAGTACTGCGTTGCCTACAAGCTGGCGCCTCGAACAGTCAGATGGCCGAGGAGTTATTCGTCAGTGAATTCACCATCAAATCGCACTTGTATCAGATATTCAAAAAGCTATCCGTAAAGAACCGAGTACAGGCAATCGCCTGGGCAGACCAAAACTTAATGTCATGATGCAATGTGAGCGGCTCTGATAACTGAAATGACGAGTCGCTCATCTTTTTTCCGCACCGAGTCTCACATTTTTTCCTACTTTATTCATGATTCATTGATACCTCTCGTGTTAAAGTTATGCGCAGATTCTTGATAAAAACGAGATAGGATATTCCCCCAATGATAAAAAAATGTCTGTTCCCTGCTGCAGGCTATGGCACTCGCTTCCTACCGGCAACGAAATCTATGCCAAAAGAGATGATGCCAGTCGTGAACAAACCGCTTATTGAATACGGTGTCGAAGAAGCAATCCAAGCTGGTATGAACGGCATGTGTATTGTGACAGGTCGTGGCAAGCACTCGATCATGGACCACTTTGATAAGAACTACGAACTGGAACATCAGATTAGCGGTACCAACAAAGAAGAGCTGTTGGTAGATATCCGTGAAATCATTGAATCTGCAAACTTCACTTATATACGTCAACGCGAAATGAAAGGCTTGGGCCACGCGATTCTAACTGGACGAGAATTGGTAGGCGATGAGCCATTTGCTGTTGTTCTTGCAGATGACCTTTGTGTGAACGAGCAAGAGGGCGTACTGGCTCAGATGGTGGCACTATTTAAGCAGTTCCGCTGTTCTATCGTTGCAGTGCAAGAAGTACCAGCCGAAGAAACACACAAATACGGCGTTATCTCTGGTGAAATGATCAAAGACGACATCTACCGCGTAGACGACATGGTAGAAAAACCAGAGAAAGGCACGGCACCTAGCAACCTTGCTATCATTGGCCGCTACATCCTGACTCCCGATATTTTTGAACTGATTGAAAACACTGAACCAGGTAAAGGTGGTGAAATTCAAATCACTGACGCGCTGCTAAAACAAGCAAAAGCGGGCTGTGTATTGGCTTACAAATTCAAGGGCAAACGCTTTGACTGTGGTAGCGTTGAAGGTTACATCGAAGCAACTAACTATTGTTTTGAAAACCTGTATCTAAAAGATGAAAAAACCTCTGAGCTAGGTAAGCACGCAACACAAAAAGCAGTATAAAGCATCGTTATAGTACGAAATTACTGTATCGAAAGCCCAGCACAACGCTGGGCTTTTTACTTTACTGTTTTTTTATCCAGTAATTTTCTTTGCACATTTCTCACACTATGTAATACTTGCCCCACTTGGTTATACATAGAGCAAAAACGATGGATAAAATAGAAGTTCGCGGTGCCCGAACCCATAACCTTAAAGACATTAATCTTACAATCCCTCGCGATAAACTGATTGTCATTACTGGACTAAGTGGCTCCGGTAAATCCTCTCTCGCTTTCGATACATTGTATGCAGAAGGCCAACGACGCTACGTAGAGTCTCTCTCTGCCTACGCTCGTCAGTTTTTGTCTCTGATGGAAAAACCCGATGTCGACCACATTGAAGGGTTATCACCTGCGATTTCTATTGAACAGAAATCTACTTCTCATAACCCGCGTTCAACCGTCGGTACAATTACCGAAGTCTACGACTACTTACGTCTATTGTATGCTCGTGTGGGCGAACCCCGCTGTCCAACGCACCATGCCCCTCTTGCTGCGCAAACCATCAGTCAAATGGTGGACAAAGTCCTAGAGATGCCGGAAGGCAGCAAAATGATGCTATTGGCACCTATTGTCAAAGAACGTAAAGGTGAGCATGTTAAAACGCTTGAGAACTTAGCGGCTCAAGGCTTTATTCGTGCGCGTATTGATGGAGAAACTTGCGATCTTTCCGATCCTCCAACCCTTGAGCTACATAAAAAGCACACCATTGAAGTGGTGGTAGACCGCTTTAAAGTTCGTCCAGACTTACAACAGCGCTTGGCCGAATCTTTCGAGACCACGCTCGAATTATCAGGCGGAATTGCGGTTGTCGCGCCAATGGATGGCGACGGTGAAGAGATTATTTTCTCCGCCAACTTCGCTTGTCCACAATGTGGTTACAGCATGCAAGAGTTAGAGCCGCGACTTTTCTCATTCAACAACCCTGCTGGTGCATGTGGCACTTGTGATGGCTTGGGTGTTCAACAATACTTCGATCCAAGCCGAGTCATTCAAGATGATTCATTAAGCTTGGCACAAGGTGCGATTCGCGGTTGGGATCAAAAGAACTACTACTACTTCCAAATGCTCACCTCATTGGCCGATCATTATGGTTTTGACCTCCATGCCCCTTTTAATTCTCTGCCAAAGAAAACGCAAGATGTCATTCTAAAGGGCTCAGGTCGTACTGAGATTGAGTTTAAATACATCAACGATCGTGGCGATATTCGCGTTAAACGCCATCCATTCGAAGGTATTCTGAATACCCTAGAACGTCGCTATCGTGATACAGAATCCAACTCTGTCCGTGAAGAGCTTGCAAAATACATCTCCACTAAATCTTGTTCAAGCTGTGGCGGTACTCGTCTACGCCTTGAAGCACGTAACGTGTTTATTGCTGATACGACACTACCTGAGATTGTTGAACTCAGCATTGCTGATGCATTGGAATTCTTCCATTCCTTGAAACTGGAAGGTCAACGCGCCCAAATCGCTGAAAAAGTGATGAAGGAAATCAACGACCGCCTGCAATTCTTAGTTAACGTCGGTTTGAACTACCTAAACTTATCACGCAGTGCAGAAACCTTATCAGGCGGTGAAGCTCAACGTATTCGTTTAGCAAGCCAAATTGGTGCAGGTCTTGTTGGTGTCATGTACGTCTTAGATGAACCGTCGATTGGCCTCCACCAGCGTGATAACGAACGACTCCTAAAAACACTGACTCATTTGCGCGATTTAGGTAATACCGTACTTGTGGTAGAACACGATGAAGATGCGATTCGCTGTGCAGATCATGTCATAGATATTGGTCCTGGTGCTGGCGTACATGGTGGTAATGTTGTTGCGGAAGGCACCATGGAAGAGATAGTCGCGAATCCGAATTCTCTGACAGGTCAGTACTTAAGTGGTGTTAAAGAAATCACAGTACCGAAAGATCGCACGCCGCGAGATCCGAAAAAAACGGTTGAGCTATTAGGCGCAACAGGTAATAACCTTAAAAACGTTAACCTTTCAATTCCTGTTGGGTTATTCAGCTGTATTACAGGGGTATCTGGCTCAGGTAAATCAACGCTGATTAATGATACTTTCTTTAAAATTGCGCATACCCAACTTAACGGAGCGACAACGGCTCAGCCTTCACCTTATAAATCGATTAAAGGTCTAGAGCACTTCGATAAAGTCATCGATATCGATCAAAGCCCAATTGGCCGTACACCTCGCTCTAACCCTGCAACCTATACGGGGATCTTTACCCCAATCCGTGAACTGTTTGCAGGCACACAGGAGTCGCGTTCTCGCGGTTACAAGCCGGGCCGTTTTAGTTTTAACGTACGCGGTGGTCGTTGTGAGGCCTGTCAGGGTGACGGTGTTATCAAAGTAGAAATGCATTTCCTACCAGATGTTTATGTGCCATGTGATGTGTGTAAAGGTAAACGCTACAACCGTGAAACGCTCGAAGTACGTTACAAAGGTAAAACTATTGATGAAGTACTAGAAATGACGGTCGAAGATGCACGCACCTTCTTCGATCCAGTTCCTGCCATCGCTCGCAAACTACAAACACTGATGGATGTGGGTTTGTCGTACATACGATTGGGTCAAGCGGCAACAACACTCTCCGGTGGTGAAGCACAGCGTGTGAAACTGGCGCGAGAGCTATCCAAACGTGATACAGGAAAAACCTTGTACATTTTGGATGAACCAACAACCGGCTTGCACTTCCATGATATCCAGCAGTTGCTCACTGTACTGCACAGACTTCGCGACCACGGAAATACTGTCGTGGTGATCGAGCATAACCTGGACGTCATTAAGACTGCGGACTGGATTATCGATCTTGGTCCTGAAGGGGGTCAGGGTGGCGGCGAGATAATTGCTCAAGGCACTCCGGAAGATGTGTCGCAAATCGAGGGTTCGCACACAGCTCACTTCCTCAAGCCTATGTTGAAGTAGAAAAAACAGGTAAAGTATCGAGACCAGCAAGTGCTGGTCTTTTTTCATTCAAAACAACGCAATAACTATGGCTACTATACATGTAAGTGGAACAAAGCTTTCTCCCGAAAAAGTACAGGTTCCCCTCAATCGCAAGTTTCTCATTGCCTTGGCAACACTATTTGTGTTAGCAATGCACTTTTTCATGCCCAACCCCGGCGGTTCGGGGCTTTCGCTTTCGTTCAATGCGACAACTTGGATTGCTTTTAGCTTTGCATTAGGCATTGGGTGTTACCAACTTGCGAATAATCGAGTACTACGTTACTCAAAACTAACCATCGGCTTGTTCATTAGTGCTCTTATCATGACGGTGCCCATTCTGTACCCAAATGCGAATAGCAGTTTGGCAGCCAATAAGCTCATTGGCCTGTGGTGTGGTGTCCTGTTCTTTATTGTCTTACAACAATTTCATTTCAGTAATAAACATCGCCAACGCCTATTATGGTTCATTGTCCTTGCGGTTGTTATCGAAGCCATTTTTGGTTTGACACAATATCTGTATCTCAAACCAGGCAATCCGTTTGGTTACGACACGGTGGCCAATCGTCCTTATGGTATTTTCCAACAGCCCAATGTAATGGCCAGCTTTCTTGCGACAGGGTTGGTGATTGCCAGCTATTTACTTGCACGTCAGCCCTACAAATACGACCGTAAGTTAAGCGATGTTTACCTTCTCTATGCCGTACCAGTTTTAACTTTACCACTAATTGTGGCGTTGGCTTCACGCACTGGTTGGTTAGCCTCGGTCATCGCCGTGTTGTTGGTCATTCCATACATGTACCGCTTTGCAACCAAAGGGCGCTTTATCCGCTGGGTTGTGTCACTTGTAAGTGGGCTCTTACTCTCAGTCGTTGTCATGCATCTTGCCTTTCCTGATGGAGGTGGGTTAGCCGCAGAAAAAGTAAATATAGAGTCTCCTCGAGCGTATACTTTTCCGCAAACATTAGACATGGTGATTGAAAAGCCTTTTACTGGTTATGGATATGGCAAGTTTGAATCTGAGTACATGCTGTATACGGCTCGTCAACATGCCCTAAATGAGAATTACCCAGCTGGTTTGCCTGCCATGGATCATCCGCATAACGAGCTGCTTTACTGGGGAGTAGAAGGTGGCTTGCTGCCAATACTCGGCATCTTCTTAGCGATGGCACTGGTACTGTATCGAATCTATCAAGCCAAACGCGGAACTCGTCTTGCGTTGCTGGCCTTGTTTATACCTATCGTATTGCACTCACAACTGGAATACCCTTTCTACCACTCTCTCGTGCATTGGTTGATCTTCGTTATCCTGCTGTACTGGGTCGATCAGCGCGTCTCTCGTTATCGACAAGTCGGCTTTAGTAATGTGACCAAAAGCTTGCTGCGTGTTTTTAGTTTGGTACTTCCCGTTGCGTTTACGTTTTACATGGTAAGCGCATTACATACGAACTATGTATTGACGAAGTTTGAGACCACTAGACCAACTAACCCTGATATTCTGAATCAAGTCAGTAACCCTGTAGTTTGGAAAGACAGGTTTGATTGGGATGTCTACAGCACGTTTTTAAACCTTGGGCTGTACCAACAAGACGCAACCTTGATTCAGCCTTATATCGATTGGTCGCTAAAAATCATCAAAGATAAGCCTCGCCCTGCATTTTATAATAATTTGATTTTGGCCTACCAAAGCTTAGATGACTCAAGTAAAGCGGAGCAAATTAGAGCTGAAGCGCAGTTTTTGTTCCCGAAGATTGATTTCAGTGACGTCAATTACCGACCACCCTCTCAAGCAATCTCTGCCTCACCAGCCCCCACTTCAGGAGCTGAGTAATAAATACAAAAAAGCGAAGGGATGACCTTCGCTTTTCTTTATCTCATTACTGTATGATTTTATTCAGTGAGTGACTCTTCTAACGCTTTTAAGCACAGCGCAACGTTTTCAGATCGAGCGCCGTAACCCATTAAGCCAATACGCCACGCTTTACCAGCTAATGCCCCAAGGCCTGCACCAATTTCTAGGTTATAGGTTTCTAGCAAGTGAGCACGAACTTTTGCTTCATCAATTCCTTCAGGCACATAAATCGCATTTAATTGTGGCAACCGATGGGATTCGTCCACAACAAATTCAAAGCCTAACTTTTGTAAGCCATTTTTGAGTTTTTCATGCATCAGTTGGTGACGAGCCCAAGCGTTTTCTAATCCTTCATTTTTCAGTATCAATAAAGCTTCATGAAGCGCATACAAGCTATTAACTGGCGCCGTATGATGGTAACTACGCTTGCCTTCTCCACTCCAATACCCCAAAACTAAACTCTGATCGAGGAACCAACTCTGTACTGGTGTTGTTCTTGCTTGAATCTTTTCAATCGCGGCAGGAGAAAACGTCACTGGTGAGAGCCCAGGTACACATGACAAACATTTTTGACTACCAGAGTAAACCGCATCCAGTTGCCATTCATCCACTTTTAACGGCACACCACCAAGTGACGTCACCGCATCAACAATAGATAATGCATTATGCTGTTTCGCCAGCTTACCCAATGCTTGAGCATCACTGACTGCACCAGTTGAGGTTTCCGCATGCACAAAAGCAAGAATTTTTGTATCTGGGTGCTGTTCGAGTGCTTGCTCGACTTTATCAATGGAAACAGGCGTCCCCCATTCATCATCGACGATAACAACTTCACCACCAGCACGGACGACATTTTCGCGCATGCGTTCACCAAATACACCATTACGGCAGACGATCACTTTATCGCCTTTCTCGATCAAGTTTACAAAGCAGGTTTCCATCCCTGCACTACCTGGCGCTGAAACCGCAATCGTGAACTCATTGTCAGTTTGAAAGGCATACTTCAATAGCTGCTTGAGCTCATCCATCATACCGATAAACAGAGGATCAAGGTGACCTACAGTAGGACGGCTTAGTGCTTGTAACACTTGAGGATAAATATCAGAAGGACCAGGTCCCATTAAAATACGGTGAGGTGGAATAAAGCTTTGGATCGACATGTCAGCTCCTTGATTATCTTTTATCCTGAGCATTCTAAAAGTTCTATTCAATAACATGGCTCAGGTGTAGGGTTCTTCACCCTAATAGATTTTTCCTCTATCAGCAATTAGCCGTAAGTATGGAGGTCAAACCAGTGTCACAAAATCGTTAATAAAAAACACCATAAAGGTTGAAATATTGATTGACATTAAGGTCTCAAAACCGTTCAATGTTTGAGCTTTATGTAGAAGAGGAGCGCTACCCAGGTAGATGATTTGTGGAACCGCAATTCCAACACCAATCATTGAGGGGGAGTAGTGCCGAGGTAAGTCAAAGTTGCAGGATTTGACTTGTCGGTTGAATTGGGCTGAATCCCATCAACTGTCATCAGCGCAGTCTGATGAAGGGCTTCTGAGGGTAAATTTTTCAAATAGCATTCTAAATACCTCTCTTTTTGCTCTGTTCCTTTTCTCACTAAACATTGGATGTACAATTTTTTAGGAAGTCGTGGGAGAACGCAGTGAGCGCATTTAACGTAGCTAAATTCGGTGGAACCAGTGTTGCCAACTTTGAGGCAATGAGTCGTTGCGCCACCATTATCGAAAACAATCCAACTACTCGCCTGGTCGTGAGCAGCGCTTGCTCTGGCGTCACCAACCTATTGGTAGAACTCGCCAACGGTGTTCAGGATCAAACGCACCGTACTGAGCTGCTACAAAATTTGGCCAACATTCATGACGCCATTTTAACTCAGCTCGAAGACAGCACGAAAACTGCTGCCGAGGTGTATGGCATATTAGATACCGTAACCAGCCTGGCCGAGGCTGCATCTATCCAAGCTAGTGCGAAGTTAACCGATCATTTAGTCGCATGTGGCGAACTCATGTCGACGCATATTCTAACTCAGTTAATGTGTGAGCGAGGCATTCAAGCTGTGCGCTTTGATATCCGCGATGTGCTGCGTACTGATGACAACTTTGGTCGCGCGGAGCCAAACATTGAAGCAATTTCGACGCTTGCGCAAGATAAACTCGTACCACTTTGCCAACAATCCGTTGTTGTTACTCAAGGCTTCATAGGATCTGACGAAGCCGGTAATACAACAACATTAGGTCGAGGGGGCAGCGATTACAGCGCCGCCTTAATTGCTGAGAGCGTTAAAGCAGCAGGGCTAGAAATCTGGACTGATGTTCCAGGTATCTACACAACAGACCCGCGAATTGCACCAAAAGCCTCACCAATTCCCGAGATCAGCTTTAGTGAAGCTTCAGAAATGGCTAACTTTGGCGCTAAAATCCTTCACCCTTCTACGCTAGTACCCGCATTACGCCACGACATTCCGGTATTTGTAGGGTCATCGAAAGAGCCAGAAAAAGGGGGAACTTGGATTCGCCACCAAATCGAAAGCTCACCGTTATTCCGTGCGCTAGCTTTGCGTTGTAACCAAACCATGGTAACGCTACGCAGCGCCAATATGTTCCACGCATACGGCTTCTTAGCAAAGGTCTTTGAGATCCTTGCAAAGCATAAGATCTCTGTCGATTTGATCACAACATCTGAAATCAGTGTATCGTTAACACTTGATCAAACCGATACATCCGGCGGCGCGCCGCAGCTGCCGCAAGCTGTACGAGAAGAGTTAGAAGAGCTATGTAAGGTAGAAGTTGAACATGACCTATGCCTCGTTGCTCTCATTGGTAACAACATGAGTGAGAGTAAAGGCTACGCGAAACAGGTTTTTGGCACGCTAGAAGATTTTAACCTACGCATGATTTGTTATGGCGCTAGCCCTCACAACTTATGCTTCTTGCTCCATGAATCAGTATCGAAACAAGCCATACAAAAACTCCACACCGAGTTGTTTGAGAAGTAAGTTCAACTCAATAAAACAAAGGGCTGCGTATTTGCAGCCCTTTGTCGTTTCATTAGTTGTTACATTTGGACGAGGTAAACATCAATTTAACCGTTAATGTTTGGCCCTAACCATTTTTCAGCCTCGATCCTATCCCACCCCTTACGATCGGCGTAACTCTCTAGCTGATCTTCTTGGATCTGTGCGATCGCAAAGTAACGTGAGTCAGGATGAGAGAAATACCAACCAGAGACTGACGCGCCCGGATACATTGCATAGCTGGAGGTTAGAGTCATACCAATGTTCTCTTCCACATTAAGTAACTCCCAAAGCGGTCCTTTTTCAGTATGTTCAGGACACGCGGGATAACCCGGCGCAGGGCGAATACCTTGGTATTTTTCACGAATGAGATCATCGTTAGATAAATCTTCATCAGCTGCATAACCCCAAATTTCTTTACGGACACGCTCATGCAAATACTCAGCAAACGCTTCGGCTAGGCGATCCGCCACCGCTTGAATCATAATTGCGTTGTAATCATCTCCCTGTGCTTTGTATTCATCAGCAAGCTCTCGTTCACCAATACCACCAGTGACAGCAAATGCCCCTATCCAATCATGTTTACCCGACTCTTTAGGTGCGATGTAGTCGGATAAACAATAGTTGAATCCTTTTGGTTTCTCGGTCTGTTGTCGCAAGTTACGTAATACTTTCACAACGTCGGTACGAGTTTCATCAGCATAAACTTCAATGTCGTCCCCCACGCTCGCAGCAGGGAATAAGCCACACATTCCACGCGCTTTTAACAGGCCTTCTCGCTCAACTCGATCAAGTAACTCGTTGGCATCTTCGAATAAACGTTTTGCTTCTTCACCAACTTCTTCATGTTGGAAAATTGTTGGATACTTACCCACAAGTGACCAAGTCATAAAGAATGGTGTCCAATCGATGTATTGACGTAATATAGCCACATCAAAATCATCGAAGATATGAATGCCAGGCTTAACAGGCACTGGAGGGGTGTAAGCTTCCCAATCGATAGCAACTTTATTCGCTCGAGCCGCTTCTAATGTCACTGGTTTGGTTCTCGGTTTCTTTCGATTATGTTGATCACGTACTCGTTCGTAATCAGCTTCAAGTTTTTCAACAAATTCAGGGCGACGTTCATCTGACAGAAGAGAAGTACATACGCCCACTGCACGTGAGGCGTTGTTCACGTAAACCACTGGATGCTTGTAATTTTGCTCAATCTTAACTGCTGTATGGGCTTTTGACGTTGTTGCGCCACCGATGAGAAGAGGTAAGTTAAAGTCGAGACGCTCCATCTCTTTTGCAACATGCACCATTTCGTCTAATGAAGGGGTGATCAACCCTGATAAACCAATAATATCGACGTTCTCTTCTTGCGCTACTTTTAAGATCTTTTCGCAAGGAACCATGACACCAAGATCGATAATTTCGTAGTTATTGCACTGCAATACAACGCCAACGATATTTTTCCCGATATCATGTACATCACCTTTGACCGTCGCTAGCAAAATCTTACCGTTTGTTTGTCCCACCTGCTTTTCTGCATTGATGTAGGGCTCCAGATGCGCGACTGCTTGCTTCATCACTCGTGCAGATTTTACGACCTGAGGAAGGAACATTTTACCTTCACCAAACAAGTCTCCGACGACGTTCATCCCGTCCATTAATGGGCCTTCAATCACCTCTAATGGCTTTGAAGCGTTGACACGAGCCTCTTCGGTATCATCAACGATGAACTCAGTTATTCCTTTCACTAACGCGTGCTCTAAGCGCTTTTCAACAGGCCAAGTTCTCCACTCAAGTGCAGAGGCATCCTCCTCTTTACCTACCCCTTTGCCTGCATATTCCGCCGCGATATCTAACAATCTCTCAGTGGCGTCATCACGACGGTTAAGAACGACATCTTCCACAGCCTCACGCAATTTTTCAGGCACGTTATCGTAGATTTCTAACTGACCCGCATTCACAATCCCCATATCCATACCATTTTTAAAACAGTGGTAGAGGAACACCGCGTGAATCGCTTCACGTACATAGTTATTGCCACGGAAAGAGAATGAGACGTTAGAAACACCACCCGAGATCATCGCATGTGGTAAATCACGTTTGATATCGCCAACGGCTTCAATGAAATCCACCGCGTAGTTATTATGCTCCTCGATCCCCGTAGCAATGGCAAAAATGTTTGGGTCAAAAATGATGTCTTCTGGTGGAAAGCCCACTTCATCAACAAGAATTCGGTAAGCGTTGGTACAAATTTCTACTTTGCGCTCACGTGTATCTGCTTGCCCAATCTCATCAAACGCCATCACAATCACAGCCGCACCGTAACGGCGGATCAACTTAGCTTGTTCAACGAATTTCTCTTTGCCTTCTTTGAGAGAGATCGAGTTAACAATGCCTTTGCCTTGGATGCACTTAAGACCGGCTTCAATAACCTCCCACTTGGAAGAGTCAACCATGATTGGTACTTTTGAGATTTCAGGTTCTGACGCACAAAGGTTTAAAAAGCGAACCATACAAGCTTGTGCATCCAACATGCCTTCATCCATGTTGATATCGATAATTTGAGCGCCATTTTCAACTTGTTGACGAGCCACATCGAGCGCTTCATCGTACAGCTCTTCTTTAATTAAGCGCTTAAAACGCGCAGAACCGGTTACATTCGTACGCTCACCGACATTGATAAATAAAGAGTCTTTATCAATAGCGAGTGGCTCTAGGCCAGACAAGCGACAAGCAACGGGAAGTTCAGGTAATTGACGAGGGGCGATATTTTCAACCGCGAGTGCCATTTGGCGAATGTGCTCAGGAGTTGTACCACAACACCCACCAATCAAGTTTAAAAAGCCACTTTGAGCCCACTCTTTAACATGCTTAGCCATATCTTCTGGCGACAAATCGTATTCGCCGAATGCATTCGGAAGCCCAGCATTTGGGTGAGCGGAAACAAAAGATTCTGATATACGAGAGAGCTCTTCAACATAAGGACGCAGCTCATCTGGACCAAGTGCACAGTTCAAACCAAACGAAATCGGTTTAACATGACGTAATGAGTTGTAAAACGCTTCTGTGGTTTGACCGGATAATGTCCGACCGGAAGCATCAGTAATAGTCCCCGAGATCATCACAGGTAACTCAATACTCATCTCTTCAAACACACTTTCAACAGCAAATGAACAAGCCTTAGCGTTAAGCGTATCGAAGATGGTCTCGATAAGAATAAGGTCTGAACCACCTTTAATAAGCGCTCGAGTCGATTCAGAGTAAGCCTCAACTAACTCGTCGAAAGAGACATTGCGATATCCAGGGTCGTTTACATCAGGAGAGATAGAACAAGTGCGGTTCGTCGGCCCTAAAACCCCTGCGACATAACGCGGTTTATCGGGTGTTTTTGCGGTCCATTCGTCTACAACTTCACGTGCAAGCTTGGCAGCTGCAAAGTTAATTTCTTCACTTAGGCTTTCCATCTCGTAGTCAGCCATCGCAATGGTTGTTGCGTTAAAAGTGTTGGTCTCAAGAATATCTGCACCCGCTTCTAAATATGCAGCGTGAATTTCCTTGATAAGTTGAGGCTGACTTAGAACCAACAGGTCGTTGTTACCTTTTAGATCACAATGCCAATCCGCAAAGCGCGTTCCTCGATAGTCTTGCTCTTCAAGTTTGCATCCCTGAATCATGGTTCCCATACCACCATCAATCAAAAGAATACGTTGCTTCAATTGAGCTTCAATCTGTTGTCTTACGTTACTTCCCACAGTACAGCCTCATTCCTTTAGTTATCTTTCCATCCTATCACACAAACTTCAGGAGTCTAGACGTCTAAACGTAGAATTAATGATTATTTTATATCCTTCTTAACTTGCAAAATAATCACGAAAAAATGTTTGCTATTTAAGCAGCATCAGCCGAGAATTCCATTCATAAAATGTTACAAATAGAGAGCTCTATGTCGGTCTATCATACTTTATGTTTTCTATCCGCAGCTGCGATGCTAATTGCTTTTGTAAACAGCAAGATAGGAAAGATGCAAACCACCATTGCGATTACCGCAGGTTCAATGGTGCTTTCACTTCTAATCTTAATTGCGGGTCAAAACAACTGGTTCCATCTCACCGAAATTGCGACGGAGACGGTCACAAGGATTAACTTCGAAGATTTCTTGCTCAAAGGCATTCTTGGCTTCTTACTATTTGCTGGTGGACTAGGCATCAAACTCCCGAACCTTAAAGATCAAAAGTGGGAGATCACTGTTTTAGCCCTTGGAGCCACACTGTTTTCCACGTTCTTTATTGGATTTGCGCTGTATGGGTTTTGTCAGTTAATTGGCATCCAATTTGATTTGGTCTACTGCTTACTATTTGGTGCTCTAATATCACCAACTGACCCAATCGCTGTATTGGCTATTGTGAAAAAACTAGATGCTCCTAAACGTATCTCCACTCAGATTGAAGGAGAATCGCTCTTCAATGATGGCTTCGGTTTGGTTATCTTCGTCACTCTATTTACGATTGCATTTGGCACTGAGGCACCAACTGTAGGTAGTGTCACCTTGCTCTTCATCCAAGAAGCTATCGGTGGTATCACATATGGTTTCGTCCTCGGTTTGCTATTCCACTACTTGATCAGTGCCACCGATGATCACTCAATGGAATTGTTACTTACCATTGGTGTCCCAACAGCAGGTTACGCATTTGCTGAATACATCCATGTATCAGGCCCACTCGCAATGGTTGTATCCGGTATTATGATTGGCAACTGGACACGCTTTATTGGCTTTTCAAAAGAGAGTGAAGATCACCTTGACCATTTTTGGGAGCTTGTTGATGAGTTCTTGAATGGCGTGTTATTCCTACTGATCGGCATGTCGATGCTGCTGTTTGAATTCCACAAAGAAGACTGGATCATGATGGCTATTTCAGTCCCTCTTGTACTAGCAGCTCGCTATCTAAGCGTATTTCTCTCGTACATTGGCTTTAAGCGTTACAGAAAATATAACCCGTGGTCAGTACGTATCTTGACGTGGGGCGGCTTACGCGGGGGCCTTGCATTGGCAATGGCACTTTCCATTCCATCTGGTATTTGGGTGATTCAAGATAAGTTAATCGATGTAAAAGAGATTATTCTTGTAATGACCTACTCCGTCGTTGTTTTCTCTATCCTCATTCAAGGCTCAACAATCACTCCAATGATTGAAAAAGCAAAAGCAGAAGAGAAGAAGATGGAAGAGAGCAACCAAGCAATAACCACTCCGGAACATACGGAGACAGTGGACTCTTAAAGACACGTAACTTAATAAATAAAAAGCAGCTACCTAGCTGCTTTTTTCATAACTAATTTTCAGACTCCCCTTCAAGGACTAATGCTCCTTATTCTTTGATATACCTTCAAATATACTAAGAATCGCTACGCTACATTTTCATAGATACTAACTATTGCCGATAGATAGTATTCATAGACGAGCCTTTTAATTTACCCATTTTCATCTGTATCACTTCTCTTCCCTTGGCAATATAGGCTCCTCGCAAACATCAAAGCTAAACTTCCACAATACTTAGCAATGAGCGAGTTTGTATTTTTATGAGAAAGAGACATTTAGGGTGATTGCGTTCAGAACCCAAACAGGTTAGCAATCCCACCAAGATAAAACTGAGCTAGCATTCAGGTAGATCAAAGCCTTAACAGAAATGTAGCCCCCCTCCCTCTTGATCTCAGTGAGACTAAGCTTGTATTCAAAGTCGTTCTGTTTTCAAGATTGGAACAAGTGACAGCTCAAACAATTAAACTCTGTCACATAACTAGATTTTCTAATATCGAATAAAAGGAGCTTTGGTTAGAGCTTGGTATCGGAATAAGACTAAGACTAAGGCACAGAGTTACGTGCTAGCTCGTAGGGCTTAGAAAGCATCGCCAGAGGGAAGCCGGCCTCTCGATGCAAGGTTTCAATATGAAAGTGGGTTTAAGGTAAGTCGGGTAACCAAAACGGAAAAAGCCCCAGTCTTTCGACTGAGGCTTAATATAAGTGGCGGAGTGGACGGGACTCGAACCCGCGACCCCCGGCGTGACAGGCCGGTATTCTAACCAACTGAACTACCACTCCGCAGTGGTATCACTCGCTTTAATAAGCAAGCGTCCGCTTTTGTCTTCACTTTTCGAAAAAGTGAAAATAAAACTAAAGCCTGGCGATGTCCTACTCTTACATGGGGAAGCCCCACACTACCATCGGCGCTATTTCGTTTCACTTCTGAGTTCGGCATGGAAATCAGGTGGGTCCAAAACGCTATGGTCGCCAAGCAAATTCTT
>NZ_JAWOUH010000017.1:0-96030 GCF_033339295.1 Vibrio sp. 704
TGGACCCACCTGATTTCCATGCCGAACTCAGAAGTGAAACGAAATAGCGCCGATGGTAGTGTGGGGCTTCCCCATGTGAGAGTAGGACATCGCCAGGCTTTAAATTTAAGAAGCCCGCTCGAAAGAGCGGGCTTTTTTGCATCTATAGAGTTTTAAAATTAGCTCACTTTATACCTAAAAAGTGTTCATCTAAGGTGCGATATACTTGCTCTCTGCAACCTTCCAAAAGGCTTTAACAAGCGGATTCTCCAGCTGAGTTTTGTTGCAGCAAACACCAAGTTTAAAAGGTTTAATTGGTAAGACTTTTAAACGATTTATCTTTTCTCTTACCGGACTGTTGTTGATTACAACATCAGGTGCGATACCTACTCCACACCCCAATGCAACCATACTTACGATGGCTTCATGTCCGGAGGTTTGTGCGTAGATCTTTGGCTTTATTTTCATTTGTTTGAGCCAAGTATTGGCCCTGTCCCTTGCCGTTCCTGCTTCTGGGAGTATGAATGGAATGACCGACCAGTCTGGTTTTTCTTTTTGTAGCTCTTCAGCAAACGCACTAACCCCAACAGGTACGATGACAGAAAGTGGGATTTCACTGATCGTTTCAAATGCGATTTTATTTGGCATCTGTTCTGACTTGGCTGATATGGCAATATCGGCTTCATCTGCTAGTATTTTGTCGATCGCTTGAGCTGGATCGCCGGTTGATAGTTTGAATTCAATGAAAGGGTTCTGAATACGAAAGTCAGATATTAGCTCCGGAAGATGGCTGTAGCTTGCAGTAACAGAACAAAAGAGACGGATTTCTCCTTTCAATTCATCCTCGGTTCCCTTCAGGTGACTCTGATACTGCTGCCATTCGCCAAGAATCTTTAAGGCGACTGGGACTAGCTTTTTACCTTGGATAGTTAAATCAACGCTACGGTTGTCGCGTAAAAACAATTGTTGGCTGGTTTCCTCCTCTAATTTTTGTATCTGTCGGCTTAAGGCTGAAGGGCTAATATGCATTGCCGCTGCGGTCTTGGCGAAACTTTTACTCTCACAGAGATGAATGAAAAGTTGCAGGCTTTTGATATTCATTAAATTTTCATTTCCATGTTGCATAAATTGCAATAACTAATTGTGAATATATCACTTTAAGCAATCTCATGTCTGTTTTAGTATGAAGTTATTCGGTAAGGCAATTACTGACCTCAATGGAAGAATCTCAAAGGAGCACCCAGATGGCTAATTATTTCAATACCCTAAACTTGCGCGAGCAGTTGGACCAATTAGGTCGTTGTCGTTTTATGGACCGCAGTGAGTTCGCTTCAGAAGCGGATTATCTGAAAGGTAAGAAAGTAGTCATTGTAGGTTGTGGTGCTCAAGGTCTTAACCAAGGTCTGAACATGCGCGACTCTGGTCTAGACGTTGCTTATGCGCTTCGCCAAGCCGCGATTGATGAGCAACGCCAGTCATTCAAAAACGCAAAAGACAACGGTTTTGAGGTAGGTAGCTACGAAACGCTAATTCCACAAGCTGATCTAGTAGTAAACCTTACTCCAGATAAGCAGCACACAAACGTTGTTGAGACGGTAATGCCGTTAATGAAAAAAGGCGCAGCACTGGGTTACTCTCATGGTTTCAACGTTGTTGAAGAAGGCATGCAAATCCGTAAAGACCTAACGGTAGTAATGGTTGCACCTAAATGTCCAGGTACGGAAGTTCGTGAAGAATACAAGCGCGGTTTCGGCGTACCGACTCTTATCGCTGTTCACCCAGAGAACGACCCAAAATGTGAAGGTTGGGATATCGCGAAAGCTTGGGCAGCAGCAACCGGTGGTCACCGTGCTGGCTGTCTAGAGTCTTCTTTCGTTGCTGAGGTGAAATCTGACCTAATGGGTGAGCAAACTATCCTTTGTGGCATGCTACAGGCTGGCTCTATCGTGTGTTACGAGAAGATGATTGCTGATGGTATCGATCCTGGCTACGCAGGCAAGCTTCTTCAATACGGCTGGGAAACGATCACGGAAGCTCTGAAGTTTGGTGGTATCACTCACATGATGGATCGCCTAACTAACCCTGCAAAAGTGAAAGCATTTGAGCTTTCTGAAGAGCTAAAAGAACTGATGCGTCCGCTATACAACAAGCACATGGATGACATCATCACCGGTCACTTCTCTAGCACTATGATGGCTGACTGGGCAAACGACGATGCAAATCTACTAGGCTGGCGTGCAGAAACAGGTGAAACTGCTTTCGAAAACTACCCAGAAACTGACGTAGAAATCTCTGAGCAAGAGTACTTCGATAACGGTATATTGATGGTTGCTATGGTTCGTGCGGGTGTTGAGCTAGCATTCGAAGCGATGACGGCATCTGGCATCATCGATGAGTCTGCTTACTACGAGTCTCTAC
The DNA here is from genome assembly GCF_033339295.1 of Vibrio sp. 704. NCBI lineage: Bacteria > Pseudomonadati > Pseudomonadota > Gammaproteobacteria > Vibrionales > Vibrionaceae > Vibrio > Vibrio sp. 704. Next base: position 2,398 of record NZ_JAWOUH010000017.1, read on the forward strand.
ACGAGCTGCCACTTATCGCAAACACTATCGCACGTAAGCGTTTATACGAGATGAACGTGGTTATCTCAGACACTGCGGAATACGGTAACTACCTGTTCGCTAACGTAGCAACGCCGCTTCTACGTGAGAAGTTTATGCCAGCCGTAAATACTGACGTAATTGGTAAAGGTTTAGGTGAAACGTCTAACCAAGTGGATAACGCGACTCTTATCGCTGTGAATGAAACAATCCGTAACCACCCTGTAGAGTACATCGGTGAAGAGCTACGTGGTTACATGACTGATATGAAGCGTATCGCGGTGGGCGGCTAAATGACTGGCCTTAAGGCTCCATTTCGGTGTCGAAGGTGCTCGTTTACTATCGTAAAGTCCGCGCCTTCTCCTAGAAATGAAACCTTAATACAGCGTAATTTACTTAGTCTCAAGTAACGCAGTAGATAAACTCCAGGCAGACTGGAGTGATAAATACAAAATAAAACACAACATCTAATCAAAAGGCTTGGTCGCCGTTGACCAAGCCTTTTTGTTTTTAGCCGATTTATCTGCGCGCCGATAAGAAAAACGCTCCTTTGTGAGGAGCGCTTTGATACTTATTTTTCAGCAAGCTTTTCTTCAAGTTGCGCCAACTTCTGTTCCATTTCTGTTAGCTTTTGACGTGTACGTAGTAAAACTTGAGTTTGAACATCAAACTCTTCGCGACTTACAACATCTAGCTTGTTTAGCTGGCCTTGGATTACTTGACGAACTTTCTGATCGACATCAGAGCCCAATTCTTTTACAGGTTGAGGCATTGAGTCGTGAATCTGTTTAGCAATTTGCTCTAATTTCTTTGGGTCAAACATAGTGGCTAAAACTCCTTTTGATTTGTCCTCATTTTAAGTAAATGATACGTGAAAGTCGCCATTTAGATGGCAAAAAAGAGAGCGGCAATAAAAAAGGCCACCGAAGTGACCTTTTTGAATGCCTTAATAGCTTATCTGTTATCCGCTAATTCACGATGAGCTGCTTTCGCTTCGTCAACTCGCGCTAACTTCTCCAAGTCTTTGTCTTCAACAAATACTGGCAGAGGTTTGTGTTTTTCAGCTAGGTAGCTGTAAATCACAGGTAGTACAAATAGTGTGAACAGTGTACCGATTGCAAGGCCAGCAACGATGACGATACCGATACTGAAACGTTGCGCGGCACCTGCACCTGTTGCGTACATCAGTGGGATAAGACCTGCGATCATCGCAGCAGTGGTCATTAGGATAGGGCGAAGACGCACTTTCGCAGCTTCCATCACCGCATCAATACGAGACAGTTTATTATGTAACTGCTCTTCCTTGGCGACTTCACAGATCAAGATACCGTGCTTGGTTATTAGGCCGACCAGCGTGATCAAACCAACCTGCGAGTAGATGTTCATCGAGGCCGTACCCCAGGCCAATGCGATCAAGGCACCACATATTGCCAGAGGTACAGATACCATGATGACAATAGGATCGCGGAGTGATTCAAATTGAATCGCCAGAACGAGGAAGATGATCGCAAGTGCAAGACCGAAGGTTGCATACAAGGCACTACCTTCCGTTACAAACTGACGAGATTCGCCCATGTAATCGTGGTTATAGCCTGCAGGCAGCTTGGTTTGTGCAATATTTTCAAACCAGTCGATTGCGTCACCCATAGCAACACTAGGCGATGGTACTGCACCCACAGTCGCTGAGTTTAGCTGGTTGAAGTGTGGCAAAGAGCGAGGCTCAGCCACCACATCGATAGTAATCAGACTGCCTAATGGAACCGCTTTACCATCCACAGAGCGTACATAGTAGTTCTTCATCGATTCTGGGTTTAGACGCCATTTACGCTCAACTTGAGGGATCACCTCATACGAGCGGCCATTCAGGTCGATTCGGTTTACATAACCATCTGCCATCATGGTGCTGAGAGTGATGCCAATGTCTTGCATAGTCACACCGTAGGCACCCGCTTTGTCTTTATCGATCTTGATCTTCATCGTTGCTGAATCGTAGTTCAAATCCAGGTCGGAATAGACAAACATTGGGCTACTTGCAACATCGGTTAGAATATCGCTAGCGATAGTAAACAAGCTCTCGAAGCTATTTGGTGTTGTAATTACAAACTGAACAGGTAGACCTGAGCCTGCACCTGGAAGCTCTGGCATTTGGAATGCAGTGACAGACATACCAGGTACACTTGATACTAGGCCACCCACACGTTTCGTGATTTCAGATTGGCTTGCCTCTCGTTCACTCCAAGGCTTCAATGTTGCTAGGCCAAACGCTTGGTTTGAGTTTGGTACACCATTAAAGACCTGCGCGTATTCCACTTCCGGTTGATCTGAGAGTATTTGGTTTACGTCATCCATGGTATTTTGGATATAGTCCAAGTTCGCGTTTGATGGGGCGGTACCCATCAGCATTACCACACCTTTATCTTCAGATGGTGCTAGTTCGCTAGGAATAAACTTGAACAAGACCGGTAAGCTTGCAAATACAATGATTGCAAACGCAATAACAACCGGACGATGAGCCATTACCGCTTTCAACATGCCTTCGTAACGAGTGGTCATGCCATCAAGGATATGGTGAACTTTTTGCTCAAACTTGCTTGGCTTCTCGTTCGCCTTCAGCATCTTCGAACACATCATTGGTGATAGTGTCAAAGCGATGATGCCGGATACGAATACTGAACCTGCCAGTGTCAAAGCGAACTCTTTGAACAATGAACCGGTGATACCACCCATCAATGCGATCGGTGCGTACACTGCACCTAGCGTCAATGTCATCGCGATAACTGGAACCGCAATTTCACGTGTACCAATGATTGCAGCTCGGAATGGTGATTCCCCTTCTTTGATGTGACGGTCAACGTTTTCTAGTACAACGATCGCGTCATCCACCACCAGACCGATGGCAAGCACCATCGCCAGTAGCGTCATCAAGTTCCAAGAGAAACCCATTGCCTGCATCACCATTGCCACACCAATCAATGAAAGTGGAATGGTCACGATAGGAATGATTACCGCGCGGAATGAACCTAGGAACAGTGTGATAACCACAAGTACGATGACCGCTGCTTCAAGAATCGTTTTCACTACTTCGTGAATCGATTCGTTGATGGCGATAGTTGAGTCGTACATCACGTTCATTTTGATGTTGCTTGGTAGGTTGCGCTCAAGTTGAGGCAACAGATCAAGTACGTCTGCCGCGATGTTGATCGGGTTAGCACTTGGCGCTGCGTTGATCGCCGCAACCACGGCTTCTTGACCGTTTGCACTTGCGCGATAAACGTCGTGACTTTTCTCTAGCGTTACTTTAGCGATATCACCTAGGCGGATGACATCCCCTTCACCAGTTTTCACGACCAATGCTTCAAGTTCAGCAACGTTTGATACCTGAGTATCTGCGCTACCGTTATAAAGCACGAACTCACCCGTCGCTTGACCGGTTGCAGATTGGTAGTTGTTGGCGTTAAGAACGCTCATCACATCGGTTGCGGTCAACTTCAAAGCGCCCATTTTGGCAGGATCTAGCCATACGCGCAGTGCGTACTTCATACCACCATACAGGTCAACTTTGGACACACCGTTTACGGTGAACAACTGCGGGTTGATTACACGCTCAAGGTAGTCAGTGATCTGGCTTGAAGATAACTCGTCACTCGTAAAGCCGATGTACAGTACCGCCGTTGTCGAACCTGTCGACATGGTTACGGTTGGGTCTTCGGCTTCTTTTGGTAGCTGTGAACGTACCGAGTTGGTTTTCGCCAGAATGTCAGACAACGCCGCATTTGGATCAGTATTCAACTTCATGTTTACAGTAATGGTCGATTTACCCAGTACCGATTGCGAAGTCATGTAATCAATATTATCGGCTTGCGCTACCGCTTGCTCCAATGGCTGAGTAATAAAGCCTTGGATCAAGTTGGCACTTGCACCGTAGTAACTGGTGGTCACGGTGACCACCGTATTCGTCATTTCAGGGTATTCACGAACCTGCATTTTGAACACCGCTTGCAAACCAAGCAATGCAATCAAAAAGCTGATCGATACCGCTAAAACTGGACGTTTTATAAAAACATCTGTAAAGCGCATGATGCCTCCAACTTAAAGCATTGGTGTTTCAGCAGGTGGGGTAGTTGCATCGCTTTCGACAATGCTTACTTTCGCATGGTTACTCAAACGGACTTGACCCGACGTCACCACTACATCACCTGGCTTCACGCCTTCTAGAATGTGTGCGATATCTTTAGAGCGTTCGCCAACTTTTACCACATGCTGCTTAACGCGTTTTTCGCCATCTTCTTCTGTTACGATGTAAACATTGTCGCCATACAGCGTAAATGTGATCGCGGTTTGAGGTAGAGTGACCTGATTTTCTAATTTAGGCAGAATGATGTTTGCACGCGCGAACATACCACTACGTAGTTTGCCGTCACTGTTAGGGATATCCGCTTGAACTTGAATCAAACCACTTTGTACGTTTACAGCTGGTTCAATCGCAGAAATAGACCCTTTGAAAGGTTGGTCTGGATAAGCGTCAACAAAGATATCCACTTCTTGATCGATATTGATACGTGAAATATCGGTTTGTGGCACGGTGAAGCGCAAGCGCATCACGCTGGTATCTTCAAGGCGAACAATATCGGTGCCCGCCTGTAGGTACTGACCGAGGTACACGTTACGAATACCTACCACACCATCAAATGGCGCTTTGATTTCGCGTCGGTCGATGGTTGCTTTCAGGCTTTCAATATCCGCTTTTAAGGAGAAGTAGTTTGCTTCTGCTTCGTCATACGCTTCTTTAGAAATAGAGCCTTTTTTGAATAGCCCTTGGTAGCGTTTGTATTTCGCTTCTGCCGCTGGCAACTTAGCTTGCGAGCTCTTCAAATTTGCTTTTTCGACTTCAGAATCAAGCAACACTAATGGCTGACCCGATTTAACTTGAGTACCGGAATCAAACGCGATTTTATCGATAACACCGCTGGTCTCATTTGCTACCGTCACGCCTTGGTTTGGCTCGATAAAACCAATTGCTTCGATGACTGGTACCCAATCCACCGCTTGCACTTCTGTCACGGTTACTGGGAACTCAGGTTCAGGACGGTTTGCCATGTATTCAGCGATCTTTTGTTGCTTAAATAAATTGAAACCTATCACGCTGCCGAACAAGAGAACGGCGATAAGTAACATAAAGAAAGTCCACTTTTTCATTCTATTAAGAACTCCAAGTTAGTGTTTAATAATTGCATCCCAACTGGCTTCAATAGCGGCCTCTAATGCCGTCTTATCCAGTTGATAAAATCCCAAAGCGTGTTTCCGAGCAAGTGCAACACTTGCCTCAAAACTTAATCCAGAAAGTACTTCGTTATCGAGAAGCTTGAATACTCCCTCGTCTTTACCCTGATTAAAAAGAAGATCTACTTGGGCAAACATTTGTCTCTCAAGTTCCCGAGCTTTGCTACTATTTGAACAGGGTAAAGATTCATATTGGACTCGGTTGCTGATCGCACTTAAGTTCGAGCTCGCTAGATTCCAAATATTGAGCCACATGGTTCGATAACGCTGTTTTAAAGGCATCTCTTCACTAACACCTAGTTGCACCGCAGTAGCAACACGCTTAGCAACGTTAAGGCGTAGTTCCTCTAAAAGATGTTCTTTATCTGAGAAATAACGGTAAATCGTCCCTGCTGCGACACCTGCCTCATTGGCGAGCTTTTGCATGGAAAGCCCTTGAAAGCCAGATTCAGCAATGAGTTGTTCAGCAGCGACTAAGATTTGTTCTCGTTTATCTACAGCAGGGTTATCCTTCATAATGTCACCCTTTAGTGAATGAACGTTCATTCATTATAGCTTAAATACCCGCCATTTATGCAACAGAATATTGCACTTAATTGGTGTGAAAATTACAAGAAATCAGCATAGCTTTCACGAGGCCACCCCTTTATCATAGGCGCCACATTCATCACCCGCAGAGAATTTCTATGAAGCTGAACCCTAGTCAAGATGAAGCCGTGAAATACGTGTCTGGTCCATGCCTAGTGCTAGCTGGTGCTGGCTCGGGCAAAACTCGTGTTATTACCAATAAAATCGCTTATCTGGTTCAGCAATGTGGTTACAAAGCGCGTAACATTGCTGCGGTGACGTTTACCAACAAAGCAGCACGTGAAATGAAGGAGCGTGTAGGTCAAACGTTAGGGAAAGGTGAGTCTAAAGGTTTGATGGTATCAACATTCCACACTTTAGGATTGAACATCATCAAGCGTGAGTACAAGCATTTAGGGTTGAAAGCGGGCTTCTCACTGTTTGATGACCAAGACCAGCTAGCGCTGCTCAAAGAACTTACCGAAAAGCAGCTTGATGGTGATAAAGATCTGCTACGTCAGCTTCTGAGTTGTATTTCCAACTGGAAAAACGACATGTTGACGCCAGAGCAAGCCAAAGCGCGTGCGCAAGGTGAACAGCAACAATTGTTTGCGTTCTGTTTTGATATGTACCAAAAGCAAATGAAAGCCTATAACGCGCTCGATTTTGATGACCTAATTTTGATGCCCGTTTTACTCTTACGTAATCATGAAGATGTTCGTCAGCGTTGGCAGAATCGTATCCGTTACCTACTGGTTGACGAGTATCAAGATACCAACACGAGTCAGTATGAGCTGGTCAAATTAATTGTCGGAGAACGTGGGCGATTGACGGTTGTAGGGGATGACGATCAGTCTATTTATTCATGGCGTGGTGCGAAACCTCAGAACCTCGTGTTGCTGGGTGAAGATTATCCGAATTTGCGTTTGATTAAGCTAGAGCAAAACTACCGTTCAACGAGTCGAATCCTGCGTGCGGCCAACATTTTGATAGCTAACAACCCTCACGTCTATGAGAAGTCTTTGTTCTCTGAAATTCCTGACGGTGAAAAACTCAAAGTGTTGTTGGCTAAAAATGAAGAGCACGAAGCAGAGCGCGTAACGGGTGAACTAATTGCGCATAAGTTCCTAAACCGTACCGAATATAAAGATTATGCGATTCTATATCGTGGTAACCACCAATCACGTTTGATTGAAAAGTCTCTGATGCAAAACCGTGTACCGTATAAAATTTCTGGTGGCACCTCGTTTTTTGCACGCGCAGAGATTAAAGACATCATGGCGTATTTGCGTGTTTTGGTTAATCCGGATGACGACAATGCATTTTTGCGCATTGTGAACACTCCGCGACGTGAAATTGGCCCAGTAACGTTAGAGAAATTAGGCAGTTATGCCAATATGCGAGGCAAGAGCCTGTTTGAGTCGAGCTTTGAAATGGGGCTCGAACAGCACCTAACGGGACGTGGCCTAGAAAACCTGCGTCGTTTCACCCAATGGCTAGTGGCGATTGCTGATCAAGCTGAGCGTGGTGATACCGTCGAAGCGGTTCGTTCGCTAGTTCGTGATATCCATTATGAAGATTGGCTATACGAAACTTCAACAAGTCCGAAAGCCGCTGAAATGCGAATGAAGAACGTTTCTGACCTTTATTCATGGATAGTGGCGGACCTAGAGGGTGACAACTACGATCAAGAAGAGAAAACGTTAAAAGAAGTCGTTCAACGTTTGACCTTGCGTGACATGATGGAGCGCGGTGAAGAAGATGAAGACAGTGATGCAGTACAACTGATGACCTTGCACGCATCAAAAGGCCTTGAGTTCCCATATGTATACTTAATTGGGTCCGAAGAAGGTATTTTACCGCACCAAACCAGTATTGATGAAGATAACGTGGAAGAAGAGCGTCGCCTGATGTACGTTGGTATTACTCGAGCGCAACGTGAACTGACTTTCACTATGTGCAAAGAGCGTCGGCAGTTTGGCGAGTTGATCAAACCTACTCAAAGCCGCTTTTTGGATGAGTTGCCATTTGATGACGTTGAATGGGAAGTAAACAAAAAGCCAGTATCAGCAGAAGAGCGTATGGCGAAAGGTCAAGCACACATTGCCAATATTCGAGCAATGTTTAAGAAGTAAAGTAACCTTGTTCTCACTGACTAAAAACAAAAAGGCTTGCCAACTGGCAAGCCTTTTTCGTTGATGTCTTTACTTATAGACCTTCAATCATGTGGTCAATTGCTGCGATGATTTCATCGTCAGAACAGTCCATACAGGTTCCTTTGGCTGGCATCGCATTGAAGCCTTCTAATGCGTGCTTCACTAACGTATCTTTGCCTTGTGCAATACGTGGTGCCCAATCATCGGCATTACCTGTTTTAGGTGCGCCGTTTACACCAGATGCGTGACAAGCAATACAAAAAGTACCATAAACTGTGGCGCCATCACGTGGACCGGTTGGTTCTTCTTTCACTGGCTCAGAACCTGCTAGATAAACATCACCGACAGGTTGGATGCGTTCTGCGATCGCATCGTATTCAGTTTGGCTGATGTCAGAAGCTAAAGCTGCCGTAGAAAACGTTAAGGCAGCGAACAAAACGCTAATCATTTGTCGAGACATATCCATTAAACCCACTTCACATTCCCGAGGTAAGTGACTTACCTATTTATATAGTTAGAGTATTAATGCCGAGCAGAGAAATCATTAAATTCCACTGAATGGCATAGAATGATTAGACAACTTGGTTGCAGCTGTTAAATCAATGTAAATAATGGGTGATTATATCCCGATAACTTGTTGCAATAAACAACAAGTTATCCATGACAGGGCGTGAATCACATCAAAAATCCACTTTAACGGAAGATAACTGTCGAAAAAGAGACCAAACGATAAAAAAAGTAAAAAAAGTACTAGACGGCATAGTGTGATATCCGTATTATTCCACTCCGCCGATAGGGCATGCGCCCGTAGCTCAGTTGGATAGAGCGTTGGCCTCCGGAGCCAAAGGTCGAAGGTTCGAATCCTTTCGGGCGTACCATTGCCTCGGAGGATACATCGGTAAAAATCAGTGGTGGCTATAGCTCAGTTGGTAGAGCCCCGGATTGTGATTCCGGTTGTCGCGAGTTCAAGTCTCGTTAGCCACCCCATTCTTTCTTTTTTAGATTGAATGCGGTAGCATTGCTCCCAATCTTGATTCAATCAAGATAAAACATCGTCGGTGAATAGCGCAGCTTGGTAGCGCATCTGGTTTGGGACCAGAGGGTCGGGGGTTCGAATCCCTCTTCACCGACCACTATTTAGTTTATGGCTCGAATAGAGCGGTAAACAGCAAAAATTGATGGTGGCTATAGCTCAGTTGGTAGAGCCCTGGATTGTGATTCCGGTGGTCGCGAGTTCGAATCTCGTTAGCCACCCCATTAATTAAGGTGACTTCTTAGTTGAAGTGTCCTGTCTGATTTGAGAAAATCAGTAAATACAGTTCGGTGAATAGCGCAGCTTGGTAGCGCATCTGGTTTGGGACCAGAGGGTCGGGGGTTCGAATCCCTCTTCACCGACCACTATTAGAAAGCCTGCTTTTTAGCAGGCTTTCGTCGTTTTAGAGTTTATGATCTCGCTTGGACTGTATTAGTCGGTAATGTATCAATGGATTTGAACCCAAGTGGGGTTCGCCTGAAGTTAGAATTCGGCTCTTCACCGACCGCTATTTAGAGCCTCAGTCGAAAGACTGGGGCTTTTTTGCATCTCTCCTGAAAAGAATCGACATTCCATTTCAATTTTCCCCAAAAGTGTACAGCTCTAGGGGCTTTTGACCACCTATGATCCAAATGCTTTTCGAGCTGACAAAATAAACCCCAGAGCAGTGTCTGGGGGGTTGTAGTTTTCTAATCCGCTGCTTTTATTGGGCGAGTGTTTTAAGGATTTCTTTTACTTCTACCGTTTTTTGGATTTCAAAACTTGGCGTTATATCCGTTGAGTTACTTGCGCCTGTCGCATTCACCCACACACTCAAAATGCCCATATTGTTAGCGCCAGCAATGTCAGCAGGTAAAGAGTCGCCCACGTGTAGAGCCTCTTCTGGTTTTACTTCGACCAAGTCGAGCGCTTTTTGGAAAATACTTGTAGCAGGTTTCTCTTCTGGCTCTTCTCCTCCCACAATAATATGGTCCACCCAGTTGCTCATTTGTGTCGCGTTTAATTTAGGGTGTTGAGAAAAAATCGGGCCGTTAGTGATCACGACGAGTTTGTAATGTTGACGAAGGTCGCTGAGCATTTCTTTTACACCAGGGAAGAAAGTGAACGCGCCCATACGTGCAGAGTCAAAGTAGTCTTGAGCTTGTTGAGCCTCTTTTGCAGTGATGCTGACGCCTTGCTCCGCCAAGATGTTTTGGATCAGGCCACAACGGAAGGCATTTTCATCGGGTAGCAGAGCCACAAGGTGAGGGAACTCAGCATTCAGCTTTTTGTATACACCCTGCAAGTAGCGCTGCAAAAACGCTTTTGGCTCGGTAACTTGTGGATAGGTCTTATGAATCCAAGTTGTAAACGCTTGTCCTGCAACTTTATCGGCTTGTGACGTTGCACATAAAGTCTCGTCCATATCAAAAAAAATCGCTTTAAGCACAGGGGCTCCTTTTATTTACGGCTTGGCTTTGACACTGTTCATCTATTATCCCACTCTCAATTGTGTCGTAAAGGGTTAAAACCGGCGAGTTTTCTTATGACGTACGAATGAGGATAGCGGTACTTTCCTTTGCTTAGTCAATAAACCGCTTAAGTGGCGCATATTCTGCGTTGGAGCAGGATTTGTGTGGTTTTGCTGTTTTGTTCACGTTTTGACCTATCCTTTCTCTTCCTAAGTTTGGCTTTTTGTATTTGCCGACTATTTTATTAATAGTTTTTTATGTTGAAAAAACACTTTTTGCATATGATATTGTTTGTTAAATGTTAATAAATGCACATGAATAATATGGTTAATGATCTTGTTTAGCTCATGTTTACTTTTAGAGCATTTTTCTAGTTTTATTGGTGCATGACGCACAAAAATAGTGTGATATGAAAATAGTTAAATACTTGTTAATGCATTTTTATTCGCTAATTGTGCGTTTATTTAATGTTTTTTCGGCGGAATATACTTTAATTGTTGCTTTTTTGTGTGATTTTTGCCAAATTATTTCCGCATTAAGATTTCAGAGTATTATTCTGAATTTGAACGGATTCATTCAGGTGATGAATGGTGCTTTTGGCATGATTCGATACCACAGACAAGGCAGTAGAGGTCTGAAATGTCACTATTAGAAGTGAAAAACCTTCGTATTGAATACCCATCCCGACACGGCGTTCACGCTGCCGTGAAGTCACTTTCTTTTCATATTGAACGTGGTGAAATCGTGGGTGTTGTTGGCGAATCAGGTGCGGGTAAATCCACCGTTGGTAACGCCGTTATTGATTTGCTTAGCCCTCCAGGTCGCGTTGCTAGCGGCGATGTTTTCTTGGATGGAGAAAAAATTTCTGGCCTATCACCAGAAGCGATGCGTAAGGTTCGCGGCTCGAAAATAGGTTTTATTTTCCAAGATCCGATGACCTCGCTCAATCCACTTTTTACTGTTGAGCAACAGCTGAAAGAGACGATCCACGCCAACATGAAGGTCTCTGATGAAGAGGCGTATCAGCGCGCGCTTTCTCTTATGCAGCAGGTTGGTATTCCTCAACCAGAAAACCGCTTAAAGCAGTACCCGCACCAATTCTCTGGTGGTATGCGTCAGCGTGTTGTCATTGCCATTGCTTTGGCTGGTGAGCCTGATCTCATCATTGCGGACGAACCAACTACGGCGTTAGACGTTTCTATCCAAGACCAAATCCTCAACTTGATCCGCGAGCTGTGTATCAAGAACAATGTCGGCTGTATGTTGGTTACTCACGATATGGGTGTCGTCTCCAACGTCACCGATCGCGTGGCGGTAATGTATCGTGGTGACTTGGTGGAGTTTGGACCAACAGCCAAAGTATTGGGCGATCCTGATCACTCTTATACTCGCAGTCTAATTTCAGCGGTACCACGTTCAGACAGAAAGCTAGATCGTTTCCCGTTAGTAAGCTATATCGAAGAAGCGGCGGAAATGGAGCCACTCGATATCAAGAACCACTGGTTAGGACAAAGCCAAGATGAACGTGAGTACACTGGCCCGCTTTTGGACGTGAAGAACGTCAATCTTCGCTTTGTGACCAAAGACTCTTTGTTCGAGAGCCGCCGAGAATACGTGCAAGCATCTAATAATGTGAGCTTTGAAGTGCACGAAGGCGAAACCTTTGGTTTGGTGGGCGAGTCTGGTTCAGGTAAATCGACCATTGCACGTGTGATTGCTGGTTTATACCAACCTAACTCTGGTCAGGTGAAATTCGAGGGCATTGACCTGACCGCTTTAACCTCTGAGAAAGAGCGCCGCCCGATGCGTCGTCAAATGCAGATGGTGTTCCAAAACCCATATACTTCAATGAACCCTCGTATGAAGGTATTCGATATTATTGCTGAGCCAATCCGTTTCCATAAATTGACGAAAAACGAGTCGGAAACTCGCCAAATCGTGAATGACCTATTGGATCATGTTGGTTTGGGTCGAATGGCTGGGCTTAAGTACCCTCATGAATTCTCCGGTGGTCAGCGTCAGCGTATTTCTATTGCGCGTGCGTTGGCGACTCGTCCTCGACTTTTGATTTGTGATGAACCGACCTCAGCACTGGACGTATCGGTACAGGCACAAATTCTAAACTTGCTGAAAGATCTGCAAAGTGAGCTGAACTTGACTATGTTGTTTATCAGCCACGATTTACCTGTTATTCGTCAGATGTGTGACCGAGTAGGTGTGATGCAAATGGGTACACTTTTAGAAGTGGCACCAACAGAACAGTTATTCACGGCACCTCAACACGAATACAGCAAAAAATTGATTTCTCTGATGCCGGAGTTTACTGGCTTGCGAGAAGAGATCGAAACGGCATAAACCAAGCAATTCGCTTGGCTAACCTCTAGTCATAACAAAGACGCAAACACAACAACAAGGGATCCGTATCCCCGCATGAAGGAGTTATGCAAATGAAAACCATGAAAAGCAAATTAGCAGTGGCGCTAATGGCTGCGGGCCTAAGCTTTAACGCAATGGCAGCAGATATCAAAGTTGGCTATGCAGCTGACCCAGTATCGCTTGATCCACATGAGCAGCTATCAGGTGGCACACTGCAAATGTCACACATGGTATTTGATCCGTTGGTTCGCTTTACTCAAAAAATGGATTTCGAGCCTCGCCTAGCAGAAAGCTGGGAACGCATAAACGATACGACTGTTCGTTTCAAACTGCGTGAAGGTGTGAAATTCCATTCTGGCAATACTCTAACGACTGACGACGTCGTGTGGACGTTCCAGCGTTTACAAAGCTCTCCTGACTTTAAAAACATCTTCGACCCGTACGAGAAAATCGTCAAAGTTGACGACAACACGTTCGATCTTGTAACTAAAGGTCCTTACCCACTAGTGCTGCAAACCGCAACGTACATTTTCCCTATGGACAGCAAGTTCTACACGGGCAAAACTGCGGACGGCAAAGACAAGTCTGAGCTAGTGAAGCACGGTAACTCATTTGCATCGACTAACGTATCTGGCACGGGTCCATTCATTGTGACTTCACGTGAACAGGGCGTAAAAGTGGAATTTGAACGCTTTAAAGATTACTGGGACAAAGAGTCGAAAGGTAATGTTGATAAGCTAACGCTTGTGCCAATTAAAGAAGACGCAACTCGTGTAGCAGCGCTGCTTTCTGGCGGTGTTGACATGATTCACCCTGTAGCGCCAAACGACCACAAACGCGTTGAAGATGCTGACGGCATCGACCTAGTCACGCTGCCTGGTACTCGTATTATCACGTTCCAACTAAACCAAAACAGCAACGAAGCATTGAAAGACGTTCGCGTTCGCCAAGCGATTGTTCACGCAATCAATAACGAAGGTATTGTGAAGAAAATCATGAAAGGCTTCGCAACGGCCGCTGGTCAGCAAAGCCCGGCAGGTTACGTAGGTCACGATGACAAACTGGTTCCTCGCTACGATTTGAAGAAAGCGAAAGAACTGATGAAAGAAGCGGGTTACGAAAACGGCCTGACGCTAACGATGATTGCACCAAACAACCGTTACGTGAATGATGCGAAAGTAGCACAAGCGGCGGCGGCAATGTTGTCTAAGATCGGTATCAAGGTTGATCTGAAGACCATGCCAAAAGCGCAGTACTGGCCTGAGTTCGACAAGTGTGCGGCAGACATGCTGATGATCGGTTGGCACTCAGATACAGAAGACTCAGCGAACTTCAACGAGTTCCTAACTATGACTCGTAACGAAGAAACCGGTCGTGGTCAGTACAACTGTGGTTACTACTCAAACCCAGAAATGGACAAAGTGGTTGAAGCTGCGAACGTAGAGACGGACCCTGCGAAACGTGCAGAAATGCTGAAGGGCGTAGAAGCGACACTATACAACGACGCAGCATTCGTACCGCTACACTGGCAAAGTGAAGCATGGGGCGCGAAGTCTAACGTAAAAGCGGCAGATATCGTTAACCCAATGGTAATGCCTTACTTCGGTGACCTAGTGGTTGAATAATCACGGTTAGTCGACTTTGAGGAGGGATGGATTTCCCTCCTCAACTTAAAGCACTCGACTCAGTTTTGTTTCAGTCGGATTGAGTTGGCTATTTAGACTGAATTTTCTCTCTAATTTAGAGATCTATGGATAGTTAAGGGGCAAGGAATGTTTTCGTTTCTGGTCAAGCGCCTGTTTCAGGCACTGATAGTGATGTTTGTGATCAGTTTGGTGGCGTTTGCCATTCAGGACAACCTGGGTGATCCGCTGCGTGAGCTTGTAGGTCAGTCGGTTTCGGAATCGGAGCGTCAAGCGCTACGCGACGACTTGGGCCTGAACGATCCCTTTATCACAAAGTACACGCGCTTTGTGGGTAATGCACTGCAAGGTGATTTGGGTACCTCATATTTTTTCAAGCGACCTGCGGTTGAGGTGATTCTCGACAAGCTGGTAGCTACATTAGAGCTCGTGTTTGGCGCGACGCTTATCATCATTGTTTTCTCTATTCCGCTTGGGGTGTACTCTGCGATTCATCCTAAGAGTGTTTTTACCAAATTTGTCATGGCGATGAGCAGTGTCGGTATCTCGATTCCGGTGTTCTTAACCGCAATCATGCTGATGTATGTCTTCTCCATAGAACTCGGTTGGTTGCCTTCCTATGGGCGAGGTGAAACCGCTAACGTACTCGGTTGGGAATCTGGCTTCTTTACCATTGATGGTATCAAGCACCTCATCCTACCTTGTATTGCGCTAGCGTCTATCATGCTGCCGTTGTTCATCCGCTTGGTGCGTTCAGAAATGCTGGAAGTTCTGAGTTCGGAATACATTAAGTTCGCCAAAGCAAAAGGTTTGAACTTACAAAAGATTTATTACCAACATGCACTTAAGAACACCATGCTACCAGTATTGACGGTAGGTGGCGTGCAGATTGGTACCATGGTGGCCTACACCATTCTTACTGAAACCGTGTTCCAATGGCCGGGCACTGGCTTCCTTTTCCTAGAGGCAATCAACCGTGTAGATACACCGCTGATCACTGCCTACGTTATCTTTGTTGGTCTGATCTTCGTGGTAACCAATACCATCGTTGACTTGCTGTACGGCATCATCAACCCAACTGTGAACCTAACTGGAAAAGGAGCTTAATCATGAGCCAATCAAATTTAACACCAGCTCCTGCTCTATCAGCGTGGCAGCGTTTCAAAGAGTCAGATTTTCTGTATTATTTCAAACGCGACAAAGTGGCGATGGCGAGTTTTACCGTCTTTATGATGTTCTTAGTATTGGCATTGGCTGCACCGATTCTTGCGCCAACAGACCCGTACGATCTGACGTCTATCGACATCATGGATTCTGAGTTGCCACCTTCGTGGATGGAAGATGGCGATGAACGCTTTGTGTTGGGTACTGACGAGCAAGGTCGCGATATTTTATCGACCATTCTTTACGGCTCTCGTCTGTCTCTAACCATCGGCTTCCTGGCGGTTGGTCTTCAGTTGGTACTGGGTATCATCATTGGTTTGTCGGCGGGTTATTTCGGCGGCCGTATCGATAGCTTCTTGATGCGTTTTGCAGACGTACAGTTGTCGTTCTCGACCATGATGGTGGCGATCATCGTGTCAGCTATCTTCAAAGCCAGTTTTGGCAGTGATTTTTACAGCCAATATGCGGTGGTCATGCTGGTGGTGATCATCGGTGTGGCAGAATGGCCGCAATACGCACGGACTATTCGTGCCTCGGTATTGGCAGAGAAGAAGAAAGAATACGTCGAAGCGGCGCGTGTGATGGGCTTTAAAGCTCCGCGAATCATGTTCCGTCACATTCTGCCGAACTGTCTATCGCCAATCTTGGTTATCTCGACGGTACAGGTAGCGAACGCGATCATGTCGGAAGCGGCGCTGTCATTCCTAGGCTTAGGTCTGCCAGTCGATCAACCGTCTCTGGGGGCGCTAATCAGCATCGGCTTTAACTACATCTTCTCTGGTGCATGGTGGATTACTGCTTTCCCAGGCATCGTGCTAGTAACATTGGTTTTGGTTATCAACCTGTTGGGCGACTGGCTACGTGATGTATTCAACCCGAAACTGTACAAAGGATAAGAATTTTCCCACCAAGCGTTGTAAATTCGCTTAATTCCTTCCTAAACTGAGAGCCGGATGCAAATTCCGGCTCTTTTTTTGCTAGTTATTCTTTGTTCACATTTTTTTGGCGCTTTTCCGCCATGATGACCTTACCCACTAATTTAGAGTGAAGTGTATGGAAATGAAGAAGGCCCAACGCCCATCTAACGTCTTCCAAGCAAGCCTGGCTTTGGGTTTGTTGCTGGTATGCGCCCAGTTTTCTAATCCAGTTGAGGCGGAGGAGTTCCTTTGCCAAGCCACTCAAGCCAGCGAGAAAGAATTACCGATGCTTGAGAAAACGTGCCCAATTGGTAACGGAGTATGGGGAAAGAAAGTGCCGCAGGGGGGCAACTACCTTTACTGGATTCAATGCGGATTGCTACCCAAGCCTATGTCTCTCGCGAAAGCTAAGCCTCTCTATAGTAAAATCACGACTGACGTATGGATGAAGCCTGAATCCAAAGGCTATCGTTGTTTGATTGGACCTTACAAGGCATTGTCTGATGCGAGGGATGACTTACGAGGAGTCAAAACCTTGTCGAATTACAAAGAGGCGTTCATCCGCGTGGTTGGAAAAGAGAGTAAACAGTCTACGACACCATCTAAACCCGCTGTGCCGTCGAAATCAGCCGCATCTTCGGTTAAGCCAACACCGACGGTGACCCCGAAACCCGCGCCAGTTCCTGCCGTGCGAGCTGATACCGACGCCTTTAAAGCTCCGGAAGAGAAGTCAAAGACCAAGGTAAAAAATACACGTGATAATTCTTCGTCCAAGCCTGTTGCTAAGACCAAAGCGAAGCCAGTTGTGAGCGGGAATGATGACATTGAAGTTCGGTTGAGAACCTCCTTACAAGGCAAAACGTACGTGGTCCCATATTTACTCGATCACCATAATCAGTTTTACATGGAACATGGTAAGCCGTGGAACCGCCTCAACTACGAAAACTCGCACAAAGTATGTCAGCAACTGGGTATGAGCTTAGCCAACCCTGCAGAGTTTAAAGCGCTGAGGGCGTCTGGGGTGATGGAAAAAAATCAATGGCCACTGCAACTGCCGTATTGGGGCAAAGATAAGAAAGGTTTGTTCGCCGATCGTGAGCCCAATCAGCTCACCGGGACCTCATTATTGAACGTGGTGTGCGTGAAATAACGACTCAGATATTGTGGTCAAAATATAGAAGAAAGCCCCGAGTTCGGGGCTTTTTTGCGGTCTCAAATATTATCGCTATTTGAGTGGCGTTTCTTTGTGACAGTTAGAGCAGATATACACTTCTTTGATGCCGACCAATCGTTCCCAAAGTGTTCTGCGTCTTCTGCGCAAATGCACGCTATCACAGCAAGGGTTAACGATGGTTGCTTTAGTCATCATCACCAGGCTCCAAAATCGGTAGTGAACTCGCGATGCTTGTCATGGCTTCTTTGCTGTTAGAGTACAGACCATATTCCGGTGCGGATTCATGACCGTTTTGTTCTTTACTCCAACGAATACCAATATAAAAGTCACCAAAATCGCGGTTGATGTAACGATGACGAGTTTTGTAATCTGACTCTGAGCCTGTTTCTTCTAGAATCAGCAGTTCACGGTCTTCATCATTCTGGATTTCCCAATTACCTGGAGTTTGGAATCCTGTTGGCATGAACGAAGTGTAGTTGTAAGTATCAGTGTCGTATTCGTACGCACCTGACGAGTATTTCAGGACTGTGTCGTCGCCTGTGCCATTACTTTCTACCATCAAGTCATGCTCTAACGTGCCGTGTTTGATGTGTTCTGCAACCGAAAGTGATTCTGCAAATGGGGTATTGCTTGAGTCCATCCAGAACAGCTCATCATCTGAGATTTTAACGATCATTTGAGTGCCGTTATGCTCGGTTTTGTGCTGGTACAACATTTCATACTCGTCGCCGTAGCTGTTGTATAGCTTACCGTCTTTCAGCTCAACGTCGTTACAGTCTTTATTGTTGTATTCCGTGTAACCAGTTTGTTGGTCCAGATCGGCAAGAATGGCGTAAGCATCGTGTTCCCATGTGTCTTTTAGGAAGTCACTGATGTTCGCTTTGTACTCTTGATTCATCTCATCGTGGTTTGAACCCCAGCAGAATAGTAGGCCTTCAGAATCTTGCATCAACATGGCGTAGCCAATTTCACCATCTTTCTGTGCAAAGCTACCCATTTTCCATTCTTGACCGTTGAAGTGCTCGTGAGTGAAGCCCAAAGTCGGTACTACTGGTGGTGGCGTGACGCCTTCGATAACCGTTGGCATGCTGAGCGCAATTTGTACCGCGGTATGGCCATCTGTTGCGCTAATCGCAAGTACTGCTCCAGCTTCACCTGCTTTTGTTGGTGTGCCTTTAATGGTGATAATTGCATTACCATCCTCAGATACTGTTAGACCTTCAATGTCTACATAGTCCGCTGAGTAGTCGGTAATTTGACCGTCTTTATCTTGGAACAAACCAGAAATATCGAGTGTTTGTTCAAACACTTCACCTTGTTGTAGGTACCAACCATCAACGATGGACTGCAGACGCGCTTGTTCTGTTTCTACAACCATTGGTGGTAAGTTTGCCGATTCGATTTCGAACTGAAATACGGTGCTTACCGTACCCAAAACCTTACCTGACGAATCAATGTCTTGCGCCGTTAGAACAATCTCAAAATCACCAGCTTTCTCTACGATTGCAGTTGGATGTAGAACAATCAGGTTGCCAGTTTGCACAACTTCAATGCCTGTGCCTGCAAAGTTGTGCGTCAGTTTGGTTGTCACAAGGTTTTGGTCTTTGTCTGCAAATAGACCTTCAATGTCTAGCTCTAAGCCATCAAAGTCCACGCCTTGTACGATTTTTGGTAGTTTTTCTAGCTTATCTTTAGCTGCCTTTTCGACGATTTTGTTTACGGTTAGCTTGTTATTAACTGCCGTTTCAGGTGCTAAGGTGTCGCTGTGTGGGGTCGCGTCAGTGATGATTGGACGTAGATTTGGGTCATTGATGTTTTCGCCAGATGCAACAAGACGTTCCACTTCTTGGTTTGCCGCTTGAGCAAACTCCGTGGCTTTTTTCTCGTAATTCGTTGGGTTTTGTGCTTTCGAGTCGGTCAGAATCTGAGCGGTTTTATGTAGTTCGGCGTTTTTTGTCGCACCTTCAACAAAATCACTGTACAGATCAATTGGTGCTTCTTCTGAGCCTCCTAGCGCTTGGTTTACTTTCGCTTTCGCGTCTTCTTCACTAATGGCTGGATCCTTTGCCATTTCAATCGCCACAAGATCCGTGATAGGTGAAATCACGTTTGATGATGTTGGTGCACGGAATACGATTTCGTGCGCCATAGCTTGGCCTGGATGATCCATATCTACCGTGTATTTGCCAGCGTACTCTTTCGCATCCAAGGCGATGAGCTGTTTCTGCTTTGAACCGTTTGGTGTGATGGTCTGTAGCGCTAGAGTGCTTTCTGGTTTTGCATCCAATTTCAGTTGACCTTTCTCATCGGTCAGACCAAGGAATGTTTCTTGAGTGTCCCATTGGCCGTTGTTGTTCGTATCTTCAAAAACAACGGCATGCTTGAAGTAGCCGTCAAAACCTGTGATCACAACGCCGTCGTTAGCACTGTTTGAACCACCATCTGAACCGCCACAGCCTGTAAGAGCGATAGCCACTGACGCTGCTAGTAAACTCACCTTATTCATTATTTATTTGTCCTTGTTTCGTTTCCGAATGAGAAAGTCGCTTTTTTTATTATTTTTTTCTTTATATCTCACTAGTGAGATATAAGAGAGTGGTGTCTTTTTAATGACTATTGAGCTTAGGTTCAAGACACGAAAATCCGCACAAAACCCGTAAAATTTATTTCTATTTTTTGTCTATGATGGAAAATTTATAATTTGATCACGGTTCCAGTTTTATTTTGGGAATGATTGTTTTGTTAAAATAACCACCGGTAAAAAAGGTTTATTGGGTGCCGCTAAGGACAGGGGCGTGATAAATCATGTTGATCTTAAATTCCTCAACGCGATCAGCAAATTGAGGGTGAGGTTTAAGCACATAACTGTAGACTTCGCCTGGAATGAATATGTCGTAATCTGTGTATTCAAGGTTGTAAAACATAAATGTTCGTTGCCAGTAATCATCTGGCCATTCAGCACAATGTATTGGAGTTACGCCGTCAAAATCCATTGAGCTAGAGATAATATCGGCAAACTCGCCTCGCCCCGCTACGATAGAGCTGTACCAGTAAAATAAATAATCATGACAAAATAGGTCATGTTGATTTGATTTCATATTGAGATCAGAGTCCAGCTTGTGCACTGGTTCGTTACCCTGAACACTTCTATCAAATATGTAGTTGCTAGCAGTCCCGTTTATGTAACCCCCTCCTGAAATGGGAAAGAGGTAGTCAAACAACGTTCCTTGATATTCGTACTCACCAGTGTGGACATTGATGCGTTTTTCCATCGATTGCTTGTTTTTTTGCATGGTGTAGCTTTCGAATTGTTTACCATCAAACACGGTGGTGAAGTAGTTCCGAGTATCTTCATGAACCTGAGATGGGTATTCTTTTTTGATGGTCCAAATTTGGCGTACACCTTGGACATAAACGATCAACGAGTCATCACTGATTTTGTACTTGCCCACTTTTTTCAAGTCTCCCTTTTCAGGACACTGGCGTTTGTTGTGTGAGGCGGCATAACTTACTTCGCCCCCCTCAAACTGAAAGGCCTCGCAATACACCACTTCATACGCGTACGCGATACCGGCAAGATTTTGTGTCGTCTCTAGGCGATAAACTACATCGCCAACTAACGAGTGTTCTGTGTCATTTTGATCGGGTGTGATAACGGGTAACTCAAAGCGCGTTGTGACCCATGCATGATCGCTATTACCGTGATAATCATCGCGCGCTGCTACCGCTAAATATGTGGTGGTTTTTATTTCCTCAGGCGCTCCTTGCACCATCATTTGTCCTTGGTTGAGGACTCTTAACCCATTGGCGTTTTCAAGCCAAATCTGAGTGGTGAGGAGATCGCCATCTGGGTCTTCAAAAAGCTGGTTAAGGTTGAGCGAATAACTCACCGGAGAGTTTTGTTTCAGCTCCCAAGCATAAATAATGGTTTGTAGCTGCTGTTCCACAGTGAGGTTGATGATGGGTTTATTATTCTCTGATGGGTCCTCTTGTGGTCGGCTGTTCTTATCACCCAATGCTGACTCGTAAAACGTGTTGTCTTCTGTGGTATGAAATGGATTCGTAACAGGGCCTGGTTGTCCTAAAAGGGCGGAGTTAAATGCGTCATCTCCCGTTTTTTTAGGAGTGCGATCCAACGCAGAACCTGTCAACGCTTGCTTTACTTCAACTAAAGATGTGCGCTCATATTGACGATGTGCTTGCTGGGTTGACTTGTCGGCGTTGTCTGACGAGTCTTTCACAGATGCCAAATTGTGTTTGTTTGAAATGAAGTAAATACCGAACAAACCGACGCATACTGCGCCGATTATCCAAAGCTTTTTGTTCATGATTACGTGTGCGCCATTCGTGATTGTAGCCAACTGCGAGAGAATTTGAGGTCTTTCTCTATCAGGCTTGCGCTGCACTCGAGTAGCTCACTGATTTCTTGGTTTTTCATGCCCATTAAATACTTGAGTTTGAGTGCGCTCGATTGGCGTGGATAGCGGCTACTGAAACTATCCAGAGCTTTATCCATGATAATCAATTGCTCGAAACGATCTTCTTCATCTCTCATCAATGTAATGTGTTGACGCTTTTGTGCTTGGTGCGAGCGTGCGTTATCGATCAAGATTTGACGCATCACTTTGGCGGCCATCAAAAAGAAATCACGTTTTGTTTCAATTTCACTCATGTCGCAGTTGGACATTTTCAGGTAAGCATCATGAATTAATGCCGTGGTGCTGTTGACGCTGTCTGCCAATACTTTGTTGTTGGTGCCGTACTTTTCTGCATTTCGTTCACGCTCATGTTGGGCGATCTTACGCAACTGTAAATAAGCAAACTGATAGAGCTCGCTCTCAGCTCGTTTATCACCAGATTGCCATTGTTGAATGATTTGTGTCAGTGCTACTGCTGTTGCCATGGTTATACATCCTCGCTCACTTTGACAAATTCAGAAATGGTGTGGGTTTCAATGCGATCGGAACCGTCTTGGTTGCGCAGAACATTTTGTTGATAGCGATATAAAATGCCTTGCTCCCAAGTTGCACCAGCTGGCAAGTATTCCCAGGTGGTGTAATTGATTTCGGATGGGGTTGTTGACCAACGTACCATGACGTTCATTTGCGCGAGTTCGGCTTTGGGGGCGCTATTGTTGACCCACCACATGTCGGCAAATTCGCGGGTAACATCTTGGGTGTACAGGCTTGTATCGGTTGGGCAGGTGTCCGTATTTTTCGGCAGTCGCATGACTTGTTGATGGCGCATCAATAGGCACGATTGTGTCATGGACTGTTGGTGGTATTCGGTTTGCTGCCACACGCCGAGGTAGTCAATGTCGTGTTCGCTAGTATTGGGATACGTAAACCAGAGCATTTCTGTGCGGTTATTGTGTTGGATGTTTTTTTTACGCCCGAGACCTTGTACTTTTTCCATCAATAACACGGTGCTCGGATCAAAATTGAGGGCAACGGAGCGGTACTTCCAGTCGCCTTCATCATCGAAGTCTTCGAGAGAGAAGCCATTCAAGTCGTTGCGGGTGCACCCTGTGATTGAACAACCAACGATATTAAACCAATCCGCAAACTTGCTTATCGGTTCGACGACATCTTCCGTGATAGGGCGCTTCATCGAGAGGAAGCAGCCTTGAAAATGATCGCCAATGCTTGGGTGTTCAATCAATGAGTCTTTGGTGATAGTGAATCGAGTTTCACCAATAGGAGGACGATATTTGGGATGATGCTGATAGCGTAGATCGTAAGCACAAGCGCGGCCTTGCCAATCCTTCTTTTTGATGACGATGTTTTTGAACGTCATGTCGCGAGGTTCAAAAATGATCTCATCAGAGGAAAAGTTTTTTTCAATGTACTGCTGGCTTTCGTTTAGGTGCTCAATCGCCTCATTGACAGATACCCAATCGAGATTGAGGTAGCGTTTAGCGTCATCCAGGTAATTGAGATCAAGGCCTTTGAGCTGGCTTTGAAAGTGAGGATCAGACAGCACACGGTTTGCTAGGACAATTTCCTCACGATTCTCAGGCGTGCTGTCGAGAGAAAGCAGCAGACGCGTCATATTGATGCTGCGGCTAGGTTTGGTTGTCGCCATCGTCGGCGTCAGCACTTCTTGGCTTGATAAGGTCGTCAGCAGATAACCTTTATCATCGTTACCAAGGAAGAAGCTAATTACATCACCGGGTTGGTAATGAAATGCTCCTTGCTGAGTGACGCCAGTGATATTGGAACTGGTTTTGTAATACAGGCCAGTCACTGGGGCGTCGATAAAGTAGCCTTGCTTCAAGGTTGAAGCTGGTGGGTGTGAAGTGGCAGCTGAAACGTCTGCTGCCAACGTGGACGTAGCCGTCAATGCAGACAGCCAAAATACCACTGAACGTGTATACATCTTGTTTTAAGCCTTATTGGTTGGTGCTGTCCTTAGACGCACAATTTGGCTGACAACTCATTGGTGTAGTTAGGTGCTTCTCTGGCACCGGTGTCATCATCGCCAACAACATTTTTTGTTTTATATGTTTGGGGATATCTGGGTTAGAGAGTATCCGCCTTCGTGTTAACTCCATCATGGAGTTCACTGAGAGATGTTCGACATTTTGCCCCTTCGCGTGGAAGATGAGGCGAGTCATTTCGTACATCATATCTTCTGCAATCTTCTTCTCTTGTTGCAGCTGGATATTCTTTTGCATCATGGCGCTGCCAAATAACACACCAGAGAGCACAATGATGCCTGACAATACCGAAGCAAGGGGACGTCGTTGTACCAAGCGAAAGGCGCTATACAATGGCCAGTTTTTTTTCTGCTCGATTGGACGGCGTTCGATAATTCGTTCGATATCAATGCGCAATGCTCGAACATTGATATATCGCATTTGAGTGGCAGGACGCGTTGCGCGTCTTATCACCCAGTAAACATCAGACCAAATTGTTGGTGATGGAAACATCAAAGCGAGAATTTTGCCTAAGGAGTACACGTCGCTTTGCTCTGTTAGAACCTGTCCTGCTTGCTGCTCTGGGCTGGCAAAATTTTGGCTAAAAGCAATCAGCGCTGAGGGTGAGTCTTCTCGGTTGGAGTGCGCTTTTTGAGTCAAGTTGAAGTCAAGCAGCTTGGGACGCTTGCTACGATCAATCAGTATATTTTCTGGTTTTAGATCGGCATGCAAAACCTGGTGTTGGTGGGCGTGCTCCATCGCCTGGCAGATCTGCTTAAACAACAGCAGCTTCTCCGTTTTTTCTAGCTTATTTTCAGATAGATACTCATCCAAAGTTTGACCAAACACCCGCTCCATCACGATGTAAACCGAATCTTGATGGAGACCGCCGTCAAACACTTTCGCGATGTAAGGATGGTTTAGACGCGCGAGAAGTTGAGCTTCGTCGAAGAGTGCACGTTGCCCTAACACATTGCTCAAATTGCTTTGAATAAACTTGATAGCCAGATCTTGCTCGAACGTTTCATCTGCACGTAGAGCTGCGTATACGACACCCATGCCACCACGCCCCAACTCATGAGTTAGGCGGTACTTACTGATGATTTCTCCGCTTAGATCGACGTCTTGGTTCGTAGCCTGATGAGCACCAAAATAAAGTAACTGCGTTAGTTGTTCTTCCGGTGTCTCGTTGGCTAAAAGAGGAACGAGTTGTCGATACAGCTCAGGTTGACTTCGTTGCAATGCTTGGAGGTATTGCTGCTTTTGGGAGTCGTCCAGATCAAGCAGGTGGTAGTAAATCTGGGTTTCGCTAGAGCCTAACTGCACTGTGACTAATGTCTTATTCTTTTAGGTACGGCATTTTATAAGAACTTTGATATAAATGTCATTTATTTATTCGGTTTTGATTCACAATCCATGAAACGCAATTTGATGGCTAATGGAGTAATAACGTCATGATTTTGCTAATTATTTTCACTGAGCTTGTCGGCAGAGAGTCTATTCGTCATAATGTTACTTGTAACATTACTGATAAATCACATATTTATGGCTCAACAGAATAAGAAAACTCGTACGACATTGCAGGATGTCGCAGACCAGGTTGGCGTCACGAAGATGACCGTTTCACGCTATATGCGTAACCCTGAATCGGTGGCAGAAAAGACTCGGGCCAAGATTGCGACTGCGATTGAAGAGATGGGTTACATCGAAAACCGTGCACCGGCGATGTTGTCAAAGTCCTCCAGTAAAGCCATTGGTATTTTACTGCCGTCTTTGTCCAACCAAATTTTTGCTTCCTTTGTTCAGGGCATAGAGATGGTGACCAAAGCCAATGGCTATGAGACGCTTTTAGCGCATTTTAGCTACGATGAGCTTGAAGAAGAGCGCAAGATCGCGTCATTACTCTCTTATCAAGTCGATGGGCTTATTCTAACTGAAAGCCATCACACGCCGCGTACATTACAGATGATCAAAAATGCGGGCATTCCGGTGGTCGAAACCATGGAACTGCCATCGGAGCCGATTGATATGGCGGTTGGACTCGATCATGAAGATGCGTCGTACACCGTGGTTAAGCAGATGCTAGATACGGGGAAGCGTACAATCGTCTATTTTGGCGCGCGTCTGGATACGCGAACCAAATTGCGGATGCAAGGTTACGATCGCGCGATGACAGAAGCAGGGCTAGAACCCAAACATGTATTAACTGGTGATCATTCTAGTTTTTCTTTAGCGCATGATTTGCTCGAACGCGCACTGGAAACGCACCCAACGCTCGATGGGGTGTTCTGTACCAACGATGACATCGCAATTGGCACCATGCTGAGTGCGCAGCAACGTGGCATTCAAGTTCCACAGCAATTGGCAGTGGCGGGCTATAACGCGCTGGATATCGGTCAAACCATCAGTCCGAAACTGACCAGCGTTGATACGCCGCGTTTCCAAATTGGTGTAAAGAGCGCAGAGCTATTAATTGCGCGCCTGAAAGGCGAAACGCAAGAAGAAAAAGTCTTCGATATGGGTTATCAGATCACGTCGGGAGAGAGTGTTTAACTAATTGTTAACTGCTCTTTGTATTCGCTCATCAATGGTATTGGTAGGTTAGGGTATGGCACATCAGCTGGATGCATTGGATCTCAACTTAATGCGTTTATTAAAAGCCGTGGTGGAAAACCGCAGCATCAAGCTGGCCGCAATGCAGCTTGGCATTTCTCAACCGAGCGCCAGCCGCGGCGTGATGAAGTTGAAGCAAGTGTTTGATGACCCGCTTTTTGTGCGTAAAGCACATGGGGTAGAGCCATCACCCATGGCGATTCGTCTCGCCGCCGAGTTCGACAATATGGTTGCGCCACTGGAAAAAGTGGTGCAAGAATTTGAAGTGTTCGACCCACTGCAATACCAAGGGCAGATTGCGATTGTAACTGATCCTTATTTGATGGATGAACAAGGGCAGCGACTGCTCACTGGTTGTCATCGAGCCTTTCCCAAAGCGCACTTTGCTTTTTCCAGCTGGAATACTTACTCGCACGATGAAATGTTAGAAGGCGAGCACGATTACTGCATTCTTGACCAAGAGACCGAGCTGTCGAAAGACATTTACATGCGCCCGTTATTCGTTGAAAAACGGGTGATTTTGGCGCGCAAAAATCACCCAACGTTGTCGAAAGTCAGCAATGATTGGGACACGGTGTCCAAACTACCACTTGTCTCTTTGCCTGCGCCCGCGTCATATAAACCGCTTTGTACCGTGGAGTCCGAGTATCGACGCATGGGTTATGAGCCAGTAGTGTTACTGAAGTCCTATAATTTGCGTTTGGCTTGCCAAATGTTGCAAGAAACCGACGCGATTATGTATGCCAGTCAAAGCTCGGCATTGTTGATGCCAGAACTCGCCTCTTACGCAATGCCACCCGTTAATCGTGAGTTCAGTCAGTTTGTGGTCTCTGGCGGTTTCCTTCAAACCAACCGCAACCATCCTTTGCACAGACACCTACATAAAGTGGTGCGACAAACCCTCAATACGCCGCTGATTTTTACGCAGTGACGTCACCTGATGGCATCAGCTGAATGAGAGAGCAGATGCTTTAACCTTATCAGTGTTGTGTGATTACATAGACAACTTATTTCTTAAGATATTCAAAAATGAATATCTCAATTACCTGTCTCTTTTTCCTACCCAGCGCTAACCTTATCTCAAATAGTCAGGAGAAGTGGCTCATTTTTATCTTTTTAACTTTTTGAATGTCGATATAGGTACGCGACATTCACCATTCTCCGTTATGCATTTTTTTAATTTCTGATGGAGGATTAATCATGCTAGTTGCACGTCTATTTTTATTGCTCGCCATCGTTGCCGAAGTAGCTGGCACCAGCACTATGTCTCTTATCGGACAAGGGCACGGGTGGTGGGGCTACATCGTAATGTATGTGCTGATCGCAATCTCTTACTACTTTCTTGCGTTTGCCGCGAAGAAAATATCTATCGGTGTGGCATACGCTGTCTGGGAAGGGTTAGGTATCTCGTTGATCACCGTGGTGTCGATCATCGCCTTTGATGCCAACTTAAACCATCAAGAGTTGTTTGGTTTGATGTTAGCCGTTGTTGGCATTGTGTGTGTGACCTTAGGGGAATCACATGGTCAACCTAACGCCAAGAAAAATGCCGATAAACCGGCAAAAGAACGTTCATTTTCTACTAGTACAAGGTGCGAATCATGAGTCAATTTTTTACGATGTCATTTGGATTTGTCGTGATGGCTGCCTTGGTCGATATCATGGCCAATATGGCGCTGACACGCTCAAAAGGTTTTAAATATAAAGGCTGGGGCATTGCGGCGATTGTGTTGGTACTGACAGCATTCACGCTGTTGGCACAAGCGGTGAAAGAGATCGACTTAGCCATTGCTTATGCCTCTTGGGGTGCGATCGGTATCTTGGGTACCGCAGTAGGTGGAGCCTTGCTGTTTAAGCAGAAACTCAAACCAATCGGCTGGTTTGGTATCTTTGTGGTGATTGCTGCCGTCGTGGTGATGAAGACCGCTTGATGTAATTTACTGAATGCTAGATATCGTCATTCTGAGCAGCAAGAGACGAGCGTGATTCAGAATCTACCAACAAAAAGTGCTGTGGAAGAGGGGTTTTCTCTGGCTTCACAGCACCTTGATATTAGATTCCTGATCTCGCCTAGGCTCGTCGGAATGACGGATTCATTTTTTTAGAAAGAGCAGTGACCAATCCTAAAGCTCGTCATTCTGAACAGCGAGGGACGAGTGTGATTCAGAATCTACCAACAAAAAGTGCTGTGGTAGAGGGGTTTTCTCTGGCTTCACAGCACGCTGATATTAAATTCCTGATCTCGCCTAGGCTCGTCGGAATGACGGACTCATTCATTTTTAAAAAGAACCGAGGCCAATCTCAAAACTCGTCATTCTGAACAGCGAAGGACGAGCAAGAGTCAGAATCTACCAACAAAAAGTGCAGTGGCAGAGGAGTTTTCTCTAGCTTCACAACACGTTGATAGTAGATTCCTGATCTCGCCTAGGCTCGTCGGAATGACGGATTCATTCGTTTAAAAAGAACCGAGGCCAATCCTAAAGCTTGCCATTCTGAACTGCGAGGGACGGTCGTGATTCAGAATCTACCAACAAAAAGTGCTGTGGCAGAGGAGTTTTCTCTGACGTCATAGCATGTCGATATTAGATTCCTGATCCTGCTGAGGCTCGTCGGAATGACGGATTCATTCGTTTTTTAGAAAGAACCGAGGCCAATCCTAAAGCTCGTCATTCTGAACTGCGAGGGACGAGTGTGATTCAGAATCTACCAACAAAAAGTGCTGTGGCAGAGGAGTTTTCTCTGACTTCACAGCATTTTGCTATTAGATTCCTGATCTCGCCTAGGCTCGTCGGAATGACGGATTCATTCGTTTTTTAGAAAGAACCGAGGCCAATCCCAAAGCTCGTCATTCTGAACA
The DNA here is from genome assembly GCF_033339295.1 of Vibrio sp. 704. NCBI lineage: Bacteria > Pseudomonadati > Pseudomonadota > Gammaproteobacteria > Vibrionales > Vibrionaceae > Vibrio > Vibrio sp. 704. Next base: position 32,065 of record NZ_JAWOUH010000017.1, read on the forward strand.
GCGAGGGACGAGTGTGATTCAGAATCTACCAACACAAAAGTGTTTCGGCAAAGGGGGTTTTCTCTGGCTTCACAGCACGTTGATATTAAATTCCTGATCTTGCTTGGGCTCTTCGGAGCGACGGATTCATTCGTTTTTAGAAAGAACAGAGGCCAATCCTAAAGCTCGTCATTCTGAACTGCGAGGGACGAGTGTGATTCAGAATCTACCAACAAAAAGTGCTGTGGTAGAGGGGTTTTCTCTGGCTTCACAGCACGCTGATATTAAATTCCTGATCTCGCTTGGGCTCGTCGGAACGACGAGGTCTTTCTTCTCGCCTTAAACAATAAAGCTTGCGCCTTCTTCTGCACTCGATACGTTTTGGCGGATCACGCTAAACAAGCCTCGTCCCCATGTTTGTTGGGTCGATTCGGTATCGAAATGAATCAACTCGCGACCAGTGGTATCGCTTAAGTTGTTCAGTTCGCCCGTTTGGCAATCCAGACGAATCAAATTGCCGTTGCGCACCAAACCAATCGCGCCGCCACGAATGGCTTCTGGAGAAACATGAATCGCAGACGGAATTTTACCTGACGCGCCAGATAAGCGACCGTCAGTAACCAGCGCCACTTTAAAGCCCGCTTTTTGCACGTTACCTAAAATTGGCATCAGCTTGTGCAGTTCAGGCATGCCGTTTGCCGCTGGGCCGTTGTGTGTGACCACAACGATGCAATCTTTGTTCAGCTCACCACGTTTGTACGCAGCTTCCACTTCATGTTGGCATTGGAATACGATCGCAGGTGCAACAATCACGCGTTGCTCTTCTTTCACCGCAGACACTTTCACCACGGCTTTACCCAAGTTGCCAGTCAGTACGCGAGTGCCGCCAGTGTTTTGGAAAGTGGCGTCCGGTTTGGCGATCACGTCACCGTCTTGGCTGCCTTGGCACGGTGTCCAAGTCAGTTGGCCATCGATAAGGCTCGGTAGCGTCATTTGGTCTTCAAATTCACCAAACACGGGTTTCACATCGCGATGCAAAAGCTCGGATTGGTTCAAGCGGTGCAATAACGCAGGCACGCCCCCCGCGTCTTGGAACGCGTTCATATCGGCTGGGCCGTTCGGGTAAACGCGAGCTAACAAAGGAACCACATCCGACAGATCGCTGATGTCTTGCCACGTGAGCAAGATGCCAGCAGCACGCGCCACGGCGATCATATGAATGGTGTGATTGGTGCTGCCGCCAGATGCAAGTAGAGCGATGATGCCGTTGACCAAGCTCTTTTCTGTGACCACCTCGGCCAGCGGACGGAAGTGTGCAGAACCCGCCGTCATTGAGGCGATTTTCAGAGCCGCGTGATCGGTTAACGCTTTACGCAGTTGGGTATGGGGATGAATGAATGCCGAACCTGGCAGCATCAAGCCCATGGCTTCGAACACCAACTGGTTGGTGTTGGCGGTGCCGTAAAACGTACACGTACCCGCAGAGTGGTAAGCGCGACACTCCATATCCAGCAGAGCGTCTTTGCCGACTTCACCCGCTGCGTATTTTTGGCGCACGTCGACTTTCTCTTCGTTGCTGATGCCCGTAGCCATCAGACCCGCTGGTACAAACGCAGTCGGTAGATGCGCGTAAGACAGCGCGCCCATCAGTTGCCCCGGGGCAATTTTGTCACAGATACCAAGCAGTAATGTGGCATCAAAGACATTGTGGCTCAAAGACAACGCCGTTGATTGCGCAATTAAGTCACGCGAAAACAGCGACATATCCATGCCGGCTTGACCTTGAGTCACCCCATCGCACATCGCTGGCACACAACCTGCGACTTGCGCTGTATGTCCGTAGTCCGCCAGCACTTGTTTGATTTGTGCTGGGTAGTCTTGGTACGGCTGGTGGGCGCTCAACATGTCGTTGTAGGCGCTGATCAGCGCGAGATTGGCATGAGTAAAATCGAGAATATTTTTCTTTTCAGAAGAGCAAGAAGCGGCGACTGCATGGGCTAAGTTACCACAAGATAAACCAACACGGCCTTTGCCAGCTTCGGCTTGCACTTCGGTGCGAGCAAGAAAGGCAGCGCGCGCTTCGCGGCTGCGCTCGGTCAAGCGTTGTGTGACCTCAATAACAACAGAGTGAGTCATTACGCCACCTCGATCGCTTGCATTTTGATTAGCTCAGTAGCAGAGCGTTCCACCACGTCGCTGATGTCTCCGTCGATACTGACGATCAGAGTTTGAGGCTCGTTGTCTGGGCGCTCTAGTGTCTCGAATTGGCTCTTCACCATGTTTTCTTTCATGAAGTGGCCTTTGCGCATACGCATGCGATTAAGGATCAACTCCCTATCGCCATCAAGGAACAGGAAGGTCACGTTGTCGTTGCCTTCGCGGATCTGATCGCGGTAAATCTTTTTCAGTGCTGAACAGACAATAATGCCGTGTTCGTTTTTGCTTTCTAGGCTGTACGCCGCATCACGAATGCGTTCTAGCCATGGCTTGCGATCATCATCGTTCAGAGGCTGGCCCGATGCCATTTTCTGAATGTTCGCTCGTGGATGAAGATCATCACCATCAATGAATTTACGCCCTAGCTTTTTCGCTAGATGCTCACCAATTGTGCTTTTACCACTAGCACAAACGCCCATAACGATGACACTACTACCAGCCATAACTTATCCTCATAACCAAATTTGCGCGTGATCTCAATTTTTGAATTCACTTTAAAATATGGGTTTATCTTATTCATGTTATCGGTAACATGTTACCGGTAACTGAAATAAATGTGAACCATAACACAAACAATAATTCTTAAAGGTGAACCTATGGAGCAATTAACCCAAGCCCCAGATCCTACGTTCCTACTGACGATTGCAGGCCTTGCCATTGCAGCGTTACTCGTTCTGATCATTAAACTGAAAGTCCATGCTTTTGCTTCCCTTACTATGGTGAGTTTAGGCACAGCAATCGCCACTGGCGTTCCTTCTGAGAAAGTCGTATCGACCATGATGGGCGGCTTCGGCGGCACACTGGCTTCCGTAGCATTGCTGGTTGGTCTTGGTGCGATGATCGGCAAAATTCTTGAAGTGACTGGCGGTGCGAAAGTGCTGGCAGACACTTTGATTGGTCGCTTTGGTAAAGAGCGCGCACCATTTGCTTTGGGCGTCGCTTCATTACTGTTTGGCTTCCCAATCTTCTTCGATGCTGGCCTTGTAGTGATGATGCCAATCATCCTCAGTGTGGCGGCTCGTTTTGGTGGCTCACCAATTAAATACGCGTTGCCTGCAGCTGGTGCTTTTGCGGTTATGCACGCGTTTGTTCCACCACATCCAGGTCCGGTTGCAGCGGCCGAATTCCTTGGCGCAAACATCGGTCTGTTATTGGTGGTGGGTATTCTGGTAGCTATTCCAACTTGGTACCTTGGCGCTTACCTATTTGGTTTGTACGCGGGCAAAAAATTCGATATCCCACTATCTAAAGCCTTCTTTAATGGCGAAGCGATGGTGGATGAGCGCAACGCACCAAAATTTGGCACGGTTATGACCATCCTTGTGCTGCCAGTCCTGCTAATCTGTTTGGATACGGTATTGAACACACTGGCGGTTGCGGGTGTGATTGATGGTAAAACGGCACTGGTTGAGTTCCTACGTATGCTAGGTAAAACCCCAGTTGCGTTGCTGATCACTTTGATTGTCTGTCTGGCTGTGTTTGCCAAAGACTACGGCATGGCAAAACTAGAAAAATTATGTGGTGAGTCATTGGCTCCTATCTGTGGTGTTATCCTAGTAACGGGTGCAGGTGGCATGTTTGGCGGCGTACTGCGCTCAAGCGGTATTGGTGATGCACTGGCTGACGTTCTTACAGACACAGGTATGCCTGTGATTGTGGCGGCGTTTGTGATTTCAACTTGTCTGCGTGTTGCTCAAGGCTCGGCAACCGTAGCGCTAACCACTACGGCGGCTCTTATCGCGCCAGTAGTGGCAGCATCAACAGGTTTGAGTGAACTCGACCTTTGCTTTATCGTAATCGCGATTGCGGGTGGTGCAACGGTACTGTCTCACTTCAATGACTCTGGTTTCTGGTTGGTATCTCGTCTGCTTGAGATGGATGAGAAAACCACATTAAAAACTTGGACGGTAATGGAAACGTTACTTGGCGGTATCGCGTTTATTATCGTCGCAACATTAAGCTTTATTCTTTAGAGGTTCCCCATGACAACACTTGAACAACGATTAAGAGAAGTCAAAATCGTCCCAGTTATCGCAATCAACGACGTAGCACACGCTCTGCCACTGGCAAAAGTGTTGGTAGAAAACGGTTTACCATGTGCGGAAGTGACATTCCGCACTGAAGCGGCGGCTGAGTCGATCCGCATTATGCGTGAAGCGTACCCAGAACTGCTGATCGGTGCTGGTACAGTACTGACAACAGAGCAAGTGGACATCGCGATCGAAGCGGGCGTGGACTTTATCGTTAGCCCAGGCTTCAACCCAACCACAGTGAAATACTGTCAGCAACGTGGCGTGACTATCGTACCGGGTGTAAACAACCCAAGCTTGGTTGAGCAAGCGATGGAAATGGGTCTGCGTACGTTGAAGTTCTTCCCTGCTGAGCCATCAGGCGGCGTAAGCATGCTGAAAGCACTCACGGCGGTTTACCCAGTTGAATTCATGCCAACAGGTGGCGTAAGCCCATCCAACGTGGAAGATTACCTAGCGCTGAAATCGGTTGTAGCTTGTGGCGGTACTTGGATGGTGCCAACCGCAATGATGGACAACGGCGATTGGGAAGGCATTGCTGAATTGGTTCGTGCAGTTAAGTAAAACGCACAAACGGCTCCGAAATACCCCCGAACGTTAGAAAACGTGACACAAAAAAGGGTCATCAAGTTACTTGATGACCCTTTTGCTTTTGGAATGAAACGGCTTTAGAAGTGATGCTTCATAAAGCGCTTAATAAAGCGAATGAAATCTGCTTCGGCTAGCTTCGCGCACTTCAATGTTTGGGCGTGAGACAATTCTACATCTCCCAAGCCTTCTGCCATGTTGGTGATCGCACACACTGCCAATACGGGTAAGCCGCAATGCGCCGCAGAAATCACTTCTGGCACGACCGACATGCCCACTACATCACCACCGATGATTTGCATCATGCGGATTTCGGCTGCGGTCTCAAAGTTGGGGCCTGTGTAAGAGACAAACACGCCTTCATTGAGGTGAATGCCATTGGCTTTGCCGACTTCAAACGCTTCTGCGCGCAGGGCTTTGTCGTACGCATTGGCGAGGCTGAAGAACCTCGGGCCGTACTCTTCATCATTCGGACCGATCATTGGCGATTCAGGCATGGTATTGATGTGGTCATGAAATACCACCAGAGAACCGACGTCGATGCGTTCAGGGCGAAGTGAGCCTGCCGCGTTGGTGACGAGCAGAAACTCACAGCCCAGCTTTTTAAAGGTGCGTACGGGCGTGGTCATGACCTTCATTGAGCCGTGTTCGTAGTAGTGACCGCGACCTTTCATGCACACTACGTCTACGCCGCCCATGGTGCCAAGTACCAACTCACCAGAGTGGCCTTGCACGGTGCTAACCGGAAAGCCTTCGAGCTCTTCGTATGGAATGACCACTTTGTCTTGTAGCTCGTCTGCCAATACGCCTAAGCCAGAGCCTAAAATAAACGCCGCTTTAGGTTGGAAGTTTGGTTTGCGTTCGCGAATGGTTTGTAGCGCGCCGATTACTGGATCGTGATTCATGTTAGTCACCTTCTGGTTGTGTGTTGATTCCATTGTGTGACTTTCTGCGCTGGTTATCTTTGCTTTATTCTCTACTATCATCCTTAAAAAGAGGATGATGAAATTTGCTAGGACTCAATGCATGAAGTCAGAACCATTTGAGCGCGTGACGCTGAAGATGCTGCGTTACTTTTACGAGGTCGCACAAACCAAGCATTTCACTAAGGCGGCTGAGAATCTCAATATCACCAATTCGCCGTTGAGCAATCGCATCAAAGAGTTGGAAGAGGTGCTTAACGTCAAACTGTTTGAGCGTGATTCAAGAAACGTCATGCTGACGGAGGCCGGACGATTGTTGGAGTCCAAATGCCAACTGATTTTTCAGACCTTGGATGTTTCGCTCAATCAAGTGCAGCAAGTGGGCTTGAACCAGAGAAACATTTTGCGAGTTGGTGTGGTAAGTAGCGCATTTTGGGGCGGATTTGATCGTCTGTTACAGCGCTTCCATGCTGAGCATGACACTTATCACGCCGACATTTTTGACCTTAACCCAGAGACGCAAAAGAAGCACCTTAGCGAGAAGAAAATCGATGTGGGCATTGTGCGTTTTGCTGATGCACTCAACATTTATCCGTATCAGTCGGTATCTTTGGGCAAAGATGTGTTTGTGGTGGCGGTGTCGGAGCAACATGAGTTAGCCAGCAAATCTTTGCTGCGGCTCCAAGATTTAAAGACGTGTGAGTTTGCGTTTATGAGTTTGGCGAATTCTGCCTCGGCAAACTTCATCATCAATGCCTGTCTGCAAGAAGGCTTTTCACCCCATATTGGCAAACAAGTGGTGGAGCCAAGCACTTTGATGGCGTATGTGGCAAACAGCAATACCGTGACGTTGGTGCCGTCGACGTTTTCTCAGCATCATTGGCATGGGATTCGTTTTATCAAGCTGAAAGAGTCACTGCGTGCAGACTTGTGTCTGATTCATGATGGTAAGCAGGAGAGTGCTATTAAAGCCGAGTTTATTCGCACATTATTAGAGAATGCGAGTTAAGCATGGGATAACAAAAAAGGTCATCCTAAGATGACCTTTTCAAATGATTCACTGAAATCAGTAATGAGATTAGCGCGTAATTAACGCATCGTTACGAACTCTTCAGAGCCCGTTGGGTGGATAGCCACAACAGAGTCGAAGTCTGCTTTGGTTGCGCCCATCTTCATTGCTACGCCGAAGCCTTGGATCATTTCATCTACCGTGAAACCGATGCCGTGCAGACCAACAACCGTTTCTTCTTCGCCCGCACATACAAGCTTCATCTTACATGGTTGACGGTGCTTAGTAACGGCGGTGTACATCGCCGTAAAGCCAGACGTGTAGACTTTGATATTGTCTTTGCCGTACTTCTCTTCCGCTTCTTGCGTCGTTAGACCGATAGTGCCGATTGGTGGGTGGCTAAATACCACAGTTGGTACCAAATCGTAGTCCATCTTCGCGTTTGGTTTGTTGTTGAAAAGACGCTCAGAAAGTTGACGACCCGCTTTCACTGCTACTGGTGTTAGTTCGATACCGCCTTCCATGATGTCACCCACACAGTAGATGCCTTTCACGTTAGTTTCTTGGTATTCGTCTACCTTGATGTAGCCTTTTTCGTTCGTTGCCACACCGGTTGACGCTAGGTTGATTGCGTCTGTCGCTGGGTGACGACCGATTGCCCAAATCAGTTGGTCAACGTTTTGGCTTTCACCGTTTTCTAGGTGCAGAGTTAGGCTGCCATCGGCTTCTTTTACCACTTCTTTTGGTACAGAGTGGGTGTGCAGTTTTGGACCTTCTGCGTCCATTACTTCAACCAACGTATCGATGATCATTGGATCGAAGCTACGTAGTGGTGACTCTTTACGTACGAACAGGTGCGTTTCTGTACCTAGCGCGTGCAGTACGCCAGCAATTTCAACTGCGATGTAGCCTGCGCCAACAACCGCAACGCGTTTTGGTTGCTCTGCTAGGTCGAAGAAGCCGTTTGAATCGATGCCGTATTCAGCGCCTGGAATGTTTGGAATAGTAGGACGACCACCAACCGCGATCAGGATGTGATCCGCAGTATAATGTTCACCGTTTACTTCTACGGTTTTCTCGTCAACAAACTTAGCAAAGCCTTTAATCACGTTTACTTTGTTGTTGCCAAGAACGCGATCGTAAGATTGGTGAATACGACCAATGTACGCCTGACGGCTCTCAACCAGTTTGCTCCAGTCGAAACCTTTCACGTCGACATCAAAACCGTAATCTTCTGCGTACAGGTTCATTGCTTCTGCGATTTGTGCGCCGTGCCACATCACTTTTTTCGGTACACAACCTACGTTTACACAGGTACCGCCAAGGTCTTGAGCTTCGATTAGCGCAACTTTCGCGCCGTACATCGCCGCACGGTTTGCAGATGCGATGCCGCCACTGCCGCCACCGATACAGATATAGTCAAAATGAGTCGCCATTACTTTCTCCAAGAGCTTATAAATTTTATCTGGTACATAGATAGATTGGGATGACCTTGTCCGAACTCAATGCCACCGTTATCCCACTATCATAAATCGAATTCGACTAATTCCTAAATGGGAAAAAGCGACAATACTTATGACAAATAGCGATGAGAGGCACAAAAAGAAGAATAAGCACGATTGGAGGAAGAAGGTGAGAGCATAAAAAAGCGCAACGAGAATGTCGTTGCGCTTGAAGATATCAGTACTGAAGTGCTTACTCTGGCACAATCCAGTCCACTTTCCAGTGGCCAGTTGCTGGTGCGATCGCGTCTTGCAGGAATGGCAGAATCTCTTTCATCTGGCTTTCCAGTTTCCATGGCGGGTTAATCACAATCATGCCGGATGCCGTCATGCCGCGCTCGTTGGTATCCGGTGCAACACCTAACTCGATTTGCAGAATTTTACGAATACCGAGTGCTTCCAAACCTTCGATCATATCTTCGATGTCGTGACGGTTTACCACTGGGTACCAAATCGCGTAGATACCGGTGGCCCAACGTTTATGGCTCTGATGAATCGCTCGCACCACATCGCGGTACTCTTTCGCGAGTTCGTATGGTGGGTCAATCAGCACCAAACCACGACGTTCTTGTGGCGGTAAGCTTGCTTTGAGGCGTTGGAATCCGTCCTCTTTGAAGATGCTCACTTGGCGATCACGATGGAATTCTTGCTCTAACAATGGGTGATCGGCTGGGTGCAACTCGGTCAGCACCATGCGATCTTGTGGGCGGATTTGCGCGCGCGCCACACGTGGTGAGCCTGGGTAGTAACGCAGCTTCTCGCCATTGTTGAGCACTTTAATGGCATCGATGTAGCTTTTGATGTCTTCGGGAATGCTTGGGTTATCCCAAATACGTGCGATGCCTTGTTTGTATTCGCCCGTTTTTTCAGACCATTCGTGAGTCAGATCGTAACGGCCCACACCCGAGTGGGTATCGTGATAAACGAATGGCTTATCTTTTTGTTTCAGCGCATCAAGAATGAGGCTTTGAACGATGTGTTTGACCACGTCGGCATGGTTGCCAGCGTGGAAGCTGTGGCGGTAACTTAACAAATTAAACTCTCGAAACACTCTTTGGTTGAGTGTGGTCTGTGATTTTCACTCTATGGCGGTATTATACTCAAGTAACTTAAAGATGTAGAACTTCCAATCAAATCTGTTCCTCTGATAAGGGGACGCTATTGAAATTTCTTTAAGTCACCCACACTTACTATTGGTAATCGAATTGAACTAGGTGAGTTTCTCGCACTCAAAAGGGTGTGAAATTTCATTTAGGTATAACAAGACTCAAGGACAGAGTAGCGCTGGTTGACTATATGATGGTCATCGCGGCATAGAGAAAGGGAACGGAGCTCCCCCAATCCATGTTGCTGGCTCGTCTGTACATTGAGTTGGCCTATCTACACAAAATAGACAGGCAATCACAGAGTCAAAACACAAAAGGAATTATTCATGTCTAATCCTCTTCTGACGTTTACGGACCTACCTCCGTTTTCTCAAATTAAACCAGAACACATCAAGCCTGCCGTTGAGCAAGCGATTGCTGACTGCCGAGCAAAAATCGATGAAGTTCTACAAGACAACGCTCACCCAACTTGGGACAGTGTGATTGCGCCAATTGAAGAAGCGGATGATCGCTTAAGCCGCATCTGGTCGCCAGTGGGTCACATGAACTCGGTAGTGAACAGCGAAGAGCTACGTGAAGCTTACGAAAGTTGCCTACCAATTTTGTCAGAGTACGGCACTTGGGTTGGTCAGCATAAAGGGTTGTACGAAGCGTACAAAACCATCAAAGCGAGCGAAGAATTTGCAACGTTAACTCGTGCCCAGCAGAAAACCATCACTGATGCACTGCGTGATTTCGAGTTATCAGGCATTGGTTTGCCATCCGATGAGCAGCACCGTTACGGCGAGATCAGCAAACGTATGTCTGAGCTGAGCTCTAAATTCTCTAACAATGTGCTGGATGCCACCATGGGTTGGACCAAGCACATCACAGACGAGAAAGACCTAGCAGGTATGCCAGAATCGGCGCTGGCAGCAGCGAAAGCTGCCGCAGAAGCAAAAGAGTTAGATGGTTACCTCATTACGCTAGATATCCCATCTTACCTACCTGTCATGACGTACTGCGATAACCAAGAGTTGCGTAAAGAAGTGTACGAAGCGTACGTGACGCGCGCTTCTGATCGAGGTCCAAACGCAGGCAAATGGGATAACTCAGAAATCATTACTGAGCAGCTAAAACTGCGCCATGAAATTTCACGTATGCTAGGTTTCAATACTTACAGTGAAAAGTCGTTAGCAACAAAGATGGCTGAAACGCCGGATCAAGTGCTGGGCTTCCTGAATGACCTAGCGACACGTGCGAAACCGCAAGGTGAACGTGAAGTCGAAGAGTTACGTCAGTTTGCGAAAAGTGAGTTTGGTGTTGAAGAGCTGAACGTTTGGGATATCGCTTACTACAGCGAGAAACAAAAGCAGCACCTGTTCCAAATTTCGGATGAAGAACTGCGCCCATACTTCCCAGAGTCAAAAGTCGTGAGCGGTCTGTTTGAAGTGCTAAACCGCGTGTTTGGCATGACCGTTACTGAGCGCGAAGGCGTAGACACTTGGCATGAGTCCGTGCGCTTTTTCGATATCTTTGATGCTGAAGGCACACTCCGTGGCAGTTTCTACCTAGATCTCTACGCTCGTGAACACAAACGTGGCGGCGCGTGGATGGATGATTGTCGTGGTCGTCGCGTTACGCTATCTGGCGAGCTGCAAACGCCGGTTGCGTATCTAACGTGTAACTTCAACCGTCCAGTGGGCGACAAACCAGCACTGTTCACGCACGATGAAGTCGTGACGCTATTCCATGAGTTTGGTCATGGAATCCACCACATGTTGACGCAAGTTGATACAGGTGCTGTTTCAGGTATTAATGGCGTGCCTTGGGATGCGGTTGAGCTACCAAGTCAGTTCCTAGAAAACTGGTGTTGGGAAGAGGATGCGCTGGCGTTCATTTCTGGTCACTATGAGACAGGTGAGCCGCTACCTAAAGCGATGCTAGACAAAATGCTCGCAGCGAAAAACTTCCAATCTGCGATGGGTATTTTGCGTCAGCTAGAATTCGGCTTGTTCGACTTCACGCTTCACACCGAATATGACCCTGAAGTGGGTGCGCGTGTACTGGAAACTCTGGCGAAAGTGAAAGAGAAAGTCGCGGTAGTTCCTGCGGTTGAGTGGGCGCGTTTCTCACACAGCTTCGGCCATATTTTTGCTGGTGGCTACAGTGCGGGTTACTACAGCTACCTGTGGGCTGAAGTGCTGTCGTCAGACGCGTATTCTCGCTTTGAAGAAGAAGGCATCTTCAACAAAGAGACGGGTCTAAGCTTCCTGAACAACATCCTAGAAATGGGGGGCAGTGAAGAGCCAATGGAGCTGTTTAAGCGCTTCCGTGGCCGCGAGCCACAAATCGATGCACTGTTGCGCCATTCGGGTATTGCGGCGTAAATTGAGCAAAAAACATCAAGGCCAACCGTTCGGTTGGCCTTTTTTGTACAGTTTTTATAAAAAATTTTACGGATTTACGTTTCGGTTGATCGGGTTCTGCAACGATATCAATGTCTCCGTGGACTGAACCTCATCAATGGCTTGCAGCTTGTCGATCAGTACAAATTGCAGCTCTTCAATCGATTTGCACATCAATTTGACGAATATGTTATACGCGCCCGTGGTGTAGTAAGCCTCAACGACTTCGTCGAGCGCGTTGAGTTTTTCTAACGCGGAGTGGTAATCACGAGCTGCATTGAGGTTAATACCAATAAAGCAGCACACATCGTAGCCAAGCTTTTTGGTATTGATGATCACCTCCGTTCCCTCGATGATGTCAGCCGACTTCATCTTCTCGATACGCACATGGATAGTGGCAGGGCTGACATCGAACTGCTTTGCCATTTCTGCGTAGGGCGTTCTGGCGTCAGCCATCAGTGTTTTTAATATTGCGCGGTCAAGGTCGTCGAGTTTCGGCAGGCTCGCATTCATACTATGATTTCCGTTAGGGATAGAGTTTTACCTCCCTTTTATACTCATAGCGGATAGGATTCACAAGGTTTGGCAGGAGTAACTGCGGGTTAACTCCGAGCTATGGAGATAATGTGCAGCGTTTTCTGGTTATTGCCGCGCTATGTTGGAGCGCGTTTGCTACGGCCTCAGATCCGAAGGTGTTGGTCGTGCACTCCTATCATCAGGGTTTTTTCTGGACGGACTCCATACAGCGAGGCATCGAGCAACAGCTGGGCGATCGAGCGCTGGACATGCGTGTGCTCTATCTAGACTCGAAACGTAACCAGAGTGAGCAGTTTTTTGCACAACTAAAATCCTTATATCTTACGAAATTACGCAAAGAGCGATTCGATGCCATTTTAGTGAGCGATAACAATGCGCTTGAACTCATGCAGCGTTTAGCCCCAATCATCAAAGACACCCCAGTTATATTTAACGGCATTAATAACTACCATCCTTCTTTACATCGTTCTCTGAATGCAACCGGAGTCATGGAAGATGTCGATTTGGAAGCGAATCTCGCTCTTATTGAGCGCTTACATCCGAACTACACACAAGTTCTCATCGTCAGTGACCACTCGGTGACCGGTGAGGTGTTGCGTTATCAAATCGACAATTTTGTCCTCAAGTTCCCGCAATATCGAGACAAAATCGTACAAGTTGTTCCAGACAGTATTATCGATCTAAAACAACAAGTCGCAAAACTGAGTTCCGATAAAGTCGTCTTGTTCTGGACCTATTACCGAGATAAACAAGGTATGGTTGGCAGCGAGCGTGACTGGGTTGGTGTCAACAAAGTCTCAAACGCGCCGCTGTTTATGGTGCATGACATTGGTTTGGGTCATGGCGCAGTTGGAGGGGTTATTCAAAGTGGTTATCGGCATGGTATTGAGAGCGCAGAGATGCTTGAGTTCGTTTTGGATAATCCTGATCAGCCTCTGCCTGCCGTGAAAAAAAGTGATTCTGAAATAAAGCTCGATTACCAAGCGGTAGCGCGTTGGGGATTGGGGGCTGAACAAGAGGTTTCTGCGGTATTTTTTAATAAGCCAATGAAGCTTTCTGAACGTTTTGCCAAGGAAATTCGCCTGTTTGGTAGCCTGTTTGTGGTGATGTCGGTGGTCATTTTGCTGATGGGTTACTATTTACAGCGGATGCGTCGAAGTGAGAGCGCTGCGCGAGAAAGCCAGGCTATTCTAGAATCGATTTTCGATCAGAGCATGCAGTATATGGGCATTTTGGATGCCAACGGTGTGCTTAAATCGGGCAACGATCACCTTCAATCCTTACTTTATCACCGAGGACTGCGTTTAGACCGACCACTTTGGTTTCATACCAACTGGAGTGAGAAAGCCCAAGCGCTGCTAGAGGAGTATTTCCATGCGCCTCACCATCAAGTGTCGACGTTTGAAGCTGAAATTTGGAGTAAAGAACACGGCGCCTTGGTATTAGAAGTTTCGCTCAAGCCTTTTTCTCAGCAAGTAGGGAACCATAAGCAATACTTGTTTGAAGCGCGCGATATTACCAGTCGTAAATTGATGGAGGACAAGCTCTACCAACGTGAGTCAACCCTACGCAACTATTACGAGCAGCAGCCCGTGATGATGGTGACGCTTGATAGTAATAACCGAATTCAAGAAGTGAATCGATTTGCTCAACTACTTCTTGGCTACAAACCGATGGACATGCTCGGACATCGCCTGAGGGAGTTCTATTTTGATGACAAAGTGCTGTTCCCTCGCCAAGTGTTATTGCAACCCAACCAGCAAGTGCATGGTGTTTGGCGACGTGAAGTCGAGTATCGTCATGCAAATGGTCATCGTGTTTGGGTGCGCGAGAATATTCGTCCGCTGAGTGAATCTGAGCAACTACTGATTGTGGGCGAAGATATTACCGAAACCAAACTGCTTTCCGAGAAATTGGAATACCAAGCTCGCTATGACTTACTGACGGGGACTTACAACAGAAACCATTTTGAACTAGAGCTTAAGACCGCACTGTGCGAAGTGGACAGCCATCGTCGAGTCCACGCCATGCTGTACCTCGACTTAGATCAACTAAAAGTCCTCAATGATACGGTTGGGCATGATGCAGGTGATGCGGCGATTCAATTCTGCGCCAGTATGCTGGAAGGCGTTCTGCCGTACAATTCCATCTTGGCTCGAATGGGAGGCGATGAGTTTGCGGTTTTACTCAAAGACTGTGACGAATATGGCGCCATCAATATTGCCAAACTGATCATCTCGACACTAAGCGAACACCTCTTTATTTGGGAAGACACACGCCTGTTCATCAGTTGCTCAATTGGTATCCGTATCATCGATCATACCGCTGATACGCCACAAATGGTGCACGCTCAAGCAGACTCTGCTTGTCACGCCGCTAAAGAGCAAGGCCGTAACCGCTATAATCTATTCAGCTTAGATAACGAAGAGTTGCAGCGTCGTCAGATGGAAATGCAGAGCGTCAATTTGGTGCATGAGGCATTGTCGAATCAACGTTTAGAACTGTTTGCTCAACCGATAAAAAGCTTACAAAAGCACGAGACTCAAATGTATTTTGAGATTTTGGTGCGTATTCGCAATGGGTACGGTGATTATGTTTCTCCTGCGCTGTTTATCCCTGCTTCCGAGCGCTACAACATTGCCCATTGGATTGATAAGCAGGTTATTACTCAAACGCTAGAGTGGTTTGAACAGCGTCCTGAGGTGATTGAACAGCTTGGTCGCTGTTCGATAAACCTTTCAGGTCAATCTATGGGGAATCAAGAGTTTATTGACTTCTTATTGGAGCGATTGGAAAGTTCGACTCTGCCGTGTGAAAAAATCTGCTTAGAAATCACCGAGACAGCGGCGATGAGCAATCTGGATCAAGCCATTGAGCTGTTTACCAAGCTAAAGTCTTTGGGTTGCATGATTGCATTGGATGATTTCGGATCTGGATTGTCTTCATTTGGTTACTTAAAGAAACTTCCTGTCGATATCGTGAAAATTGATGGTCTTTTCGTGCAAGATATCAACATAAATGAAATGGACCGCGTGATGGTTCGTTCAATCAATGACTTGGCGAAACAGCTCGGCAAAGTGACGGTGGCGGAGTTTGTCGAAAATGACCAGGTTATGCAGCATTTGATAGACCTCGGTGTGGACTACGGCCAAGGCTACGGTATTGGCCATCCTAAGCCGCTTTCTGAGCTAGTGGAGCAACTGACGGCTGTATAACCTCTGCGTAGCAAGCTCAACCTAGCATTAATAGGTAACTTAGGTATACACTCAGCGCCAGTTACCTCGATTTTTATTGGAGCCTCCTTTTGCAACTGCAATTGATCTGTGAAAACCCGTCTCAACAATCTCATCTTGATGAACTCGCTGCGCGTTGGCAGCTTTCACACACTGACGATAGCGATTTTGCTTTGGTGCTAACCACCGAGCGTTTGGAGCTACGTAAAGTGGATGAGCCAAAGCTGGGTGCAATCTTTGTGGATTTGATTGGTGGTGCGGTCGGTCATCGTCGCAAGTTCGGTGGTGGTAAAGGCCAGGCAATTGCGAAAGCTGCGGGGTTGAACAAAGGGGCAACGCCAACCGTGTTAGACGGCACGGCAGGTCTTGGTCGTGATGCGTTTGTGCTCGCCTCGCTAGGTTGTAAAGTGCAGATGGTCGAGCGTCATCCAGTCGTAGCGGCTTTGTTAGATGATGGCTTGGATCGAGCGAAACAAGACCCAGAAATCGGCACCTGGGTATCTGAGCGCATGTCGCTAATCCATGCTTCTAGCCATGATGCGCTGGAACAATTGGCGCAAGATAAAGACTTTGTCCAGCCAGATGTGGTGTATCTTGACCCGATGTATCCGCACCCAGAAAATAAAAAGAAGTCGGCGCTCGTGAAAAAAGAAATGCGCGTTTTCCAATCGTTGGTTGGCGCTGATTTGGACGCCGATGGCCTACTAGAACCAGCCATGGCGTTAGCCACAAAGCGTGTAGTAGTTAAACGCCCAGACTATGCTAACTGGCTGAACGAGAAAAAACCGACCATGGCGATTGAAACGAAAAAAAATCGCTTCGATGTCTACGTTAAAGCATCGATGGCATAACTTCCTGACGGCTCAACTTTTCTTGTCACAGTACGGTGTATCGTGCTGTGACTCAGCCTCTCTTTCCTCGTCTCTATTGATAGTTTTCTCTTGCTAATTCCCTTCCCTGACTGTATATCTAACTAAGAATTATTATTATTTCACTTGTTGTGATGCGGTCGATAACTGGGAAGCTGGAGTAGTAGAATGGCTAAACGTTTATGTAAAATGAGTCGCAAACAGATCGCGGCAGAACTTGGTGATATCCATCGTTTAGTTGTCGCACCAAAATTCGTTTGTCGTTCTTGCGCACGCTCTTCATCGGCCAAAGATACCCTTTGTAAGCCAGCCGCAATTCCTCCACAAAAATGCCAAGACAAGCCATTGAGTGAGCAACAAGCATGTGGCTTATTGGTTGAAGCTCTGCCATCACAAGCGATTCCAGTGACCACTAAACAAAGCAACGAAAAAGCCGCGATTGTGAAGCGTGTTGTTGAGCGTGTGAAAGAGAAAAAACAAGCCGAAAAATCTCTGGAGCCAGTAAGAGCCGACGCACCAGTATGGTTTGATTTAGCGGATAAAAAATCGCTCAAGAAAGCGAAAAAAGCACTGAAAAAGCACTATAAGCAGCAAAAGAAGTTGCTAAAAGTGGCGAAAAAACAACAAAAGTTACTTAAGCGTCAGCGCAAGATTGAAGCGCGCAATGCGAAACTAGAAGTGTTGCTGCCAACGCCACCTAATGCTTTGATGAACGCAATCTCACAAGCCAAAGTGCATTAATCAAACAAAAAACGCTCTCCAGTCGGAGAGCGTTTTTTATTGTCGAAATGTTTATAGGATTAGCTGCGTTACTTATTGGCGTAACTCATCTCTACGCGCTTTTTCACCCAAGTTTCGTTAATCCACAGCGATAGCATGATGATTGCACCACCAATGGCGAGTCGCATGACATCAACATCGCGGTTCCAAATCACAATGTTTACAATCAAGCCCGCCGGAACCAATGCATTGTTCATTACTGCCAGTGCCCCTGCGTTCACCATAGTCGCGCCTTTGTTCCAAGCAAAGTAACCAAAACCAGAAGCAATCAACCCAAGGTATGTCAGAATGCCCCATTGCGTTGTAGTGGTTGGTAATTTGTCTAGGTTACCCATGAGCGCGAAAGCCACGGTTGCTACACAAAGTGCACCTAAGTAGAAGTAGCCAAACACGGTGTGTTGTGGCAAATCGACGGGTTCACTCTCCATGATATATTTGTAGCCCACCTGACCGATGGCAAAGCAGAGGTTTGCTCCTTGTACGACCAAAAAGCCCAGTAGGAAATCTTCATTAATGCCTGCAAATTTAATCCAGGCGGCACCAAATACGGCTATTGCTGCGGTAACTAAGTACCAAGGTGAAAAGCGACCTTTCAAGAAGTCATAGATGAGCGTGACGTAAATGGGTGTGAATACGGTGAACAGCAATACTTCTGGCACGGAAAGAAGCAAAAAAGATTGGTAGTAGAAGCAATACATCAAACCGAGCTGGAAGCCACCGACGGTCATCAGTTTCGCGATTAGGGATTTGCTAACGCCACGGAATTTCAAAAAGGGAATGAAAACCAGGCTCGCCAGTGCCACGCGCATGAACACCGAGAACCAAGAATCAACCTGACCGGCGAGGTAAACGCCGATCAGGCTAAATGAGAATGCCCAAAGTAGGGTAACTGCGGATAGATAAGCCATGGATGAGAATCTTTATCAACAACAAATGTGCCCGCAGTCTAACCAAGTTTTATCGTTGCGCCAATCAGTCTTTTAGCGGTACGACCAGCATATCGACTGGTGAGCAGTTAATCAGCTGTCGAGTCGAAGATAGAATCTTGCTCCAGAAATCTTGGTGATGACCACAAACCACCAAATCGATACTGTAGTCTTGAATGGTATCGCACAGCTCATTACTCAAATCGCCACTACCGACTAAAGTATGGGCAATTGGGTATTGCGCATATTCAGCGAAGTTTGCCAATTGTGTGCGCGATGCTTCCATTGCTTGATGTTGCGCTTCTGCCATATTGATATCGATAAGCCCGGTGTAGAGTTCTGCGTAGTTCACGTCGATGTGAATAAAAGAGACTTTCGCATCCAGAGGTTTAGCCAGTGATACGGCTTTCTTAATCAACACTTTACTGTCGTCTGAAAGGTCGACTGCCACAAGTATGTGTTTGTAACTCATATTGCTATCTCCTTGTAAGGTCATAGTTTTAGATTAGCACCAACCCCAAAAAAAATTTGCTGAAGTGATCTCATATCGGTGCCGTAGGTACAAAGTCTTGTCTCAGTAATCATGTTATAGTGGCGTTATACCCAAGTGACTTTGATATGCTGAAATAAGCGTAGTGTTACTGACTAGAGTTGAAGTGAAACTTCGCCGTGTCTGCCGGACCAAGCTATTCTCGCAGCGTCACTTATTTCGAGGTTACTTGGGTATATTGCATGCACAATAATAGGAGTTAACATGCTGTCTCAAACTATGGTCGAACAATTGAATGAGCAAATTAACCTAGAATTTTTCTCATCCAATCTATACTTACAAATGAGTGCTTGGTGTGAAGACAAAGGTTTTGAAGGTGCGGCTGAATTTTTACGCGCTCACGCCGTAGAAGAAATGGAGCACATGCAACGCCTATTCACTTACGTGAGTGAAACTGGCTCAATGCCAATCTTAGGCGCTATTGATGCGCCAAAGCATGACTTTGCGAGCCTAGGTGACGTTTTCCGCGAGACATTTGAACATGAGCAAATGATCACGGAAAAAATCAACAAACTGGCGCACGTTGCATTTACTAGCCAAGACTACTCAACGTTTAACTTCCTACAGTGGTACGTGTCAGAACAGCACGAAGAAGAGAAGTTGTTTAAAGGGATTTTAGATAAGATCGAACTGGTAGGTGAAGACGGTAAAGCGTTGTTCTTCATTGACAAAGATCTAGCACAAATGGCGAAAGAAGGTTCATCTTCAATCATGGATGCTCCAGCTGCGTAAACGCGTTTTGGGACGTTGTAAGTAGCGGGTAAAGACGAAGTGTTGATCGTCTTTTTCTCTTGAGCATTGTTGAAGATGTAGGGAGGAAAAGATGATCAGTGGAGACACAATCTTATTTGCGCTAATGGTGGTAACTGGAGTTAATATGGTCCGGTATCTCACCGCTCTTCGTTCTCTAATTTATATCATGCGTGAAGCGCATCCGCTGTTATATCAGCAAGTTGATGGTAATGGTTTTTTTACCACTCATGGAAATGTCACCAAGCAGGTGAGGTTGTATCACTACATTAAAAGTAAAGAATATCATCATCACCACGATGAAATTTTTACTGGTAAGTGTGAAAGAGTGCGTGAATTGTTTGTTCTATCGACCGCGTTGCTCGGCGTGACGCTACTTGCGGCCTTCATTCTCTAAGAGTCAATAATCCAGAAGTTGTTCTGTCTGAGATTTTGCGGACATACAGAGCGCTTAGAGTTTAAGCGCTTTTCCCTTTCGGTATTTGTCGGTAGAATGTCGCGCCTAGAAAGCAAGGATGTGCAATGTGCACATCCTTTTTTATTTTGATTCGATACCAATCAGTCTAAGAGCTACCGATGAGTAAGAAATTTGATGTTGTTGTAATTGGCGCAGGCGCAGCAGGTTTAATGTGTGCTGCAGAAGCAGGCAAGCGAGGCCGCCGTGTTTTGGTGCTCGATCATGCTAAAAAGCCAGGACGTAAAATCCTTATCTCGGGCGGTGGTCGTTGTAACTTCACTAACTACGACGTTTCAGCTAATCACTATTTGTGTCAAAACCCGCACTTTGTTAAGTCGGCGCTCTCCCAATACACTAACTGGGATTTCATCTCGATGGTGTGTAAACATGGCATTGAGTTCGAAGAGCGTGATCACGGCCAGTTGTTTTGTGTCGATGCATTTACGGCCAAAGATATCGTGAAGATGTTGTTAGCTGAGTGTGACATGCCGAACATCGAGCAGCGTTACCAATGCGATGTTCATTCGATTGAAAAAATTGATGAAGGCTTTCGTTTGCATGCTGGTACTGAGATTGTCGAATGTGAGTCTTTAGTTATCGCAACAGGTGGCTTGTCGATGCCAAAACTGGGAGCGACACCATTTGGTTATAAAGTCGCGGAACAATTTGGTCTTCGAGTTATCACAACCACGGCAGGGCTTGTACCATTTACTCTGCATAAAGAAGACAAAGAAGACTTTGCTGAGTTATCTGGTATCGCGGTACCTGCGGAAATTACGGCTGAAGATGGCACCATGTTCAAAGAAGCCCTGTTGTTCACACATCGTGGGTTATCTGGTCCAGCAGTGTTACAGATTTCTTCATTCTGGCGGGCCGGACAAAAGGTGTTGATCAATCTTGTGCCAAACGATGATGTTGCTGAGTTATTAGAACGCAGTCGTGAGAAGCATCCAAATCAGTCACTCAAGAATACGCTTGCCAAAGTGCTGCCTAAGCGTCTGGTTGAAGTCTTAATTGAACGTAAAGAGCTAGTCGATAAACCGCTAAAACAGTTCAATCAAAAGGAGCTTGCGGCGATTGTGGAGCGTCTAGAGCATTGGGATATCGCCCCGAATGGCACTGAAGGCTACCGAACTGCGGAAGTGACACTCGGCGGTGTCGATACTGATCACTTATCCTCGAAAACCATGGAATGCAAAGACATTAAAGGGCTTTATTTTATTGGTGAAGTGATGGATGTGACTGGTTGGCTAGGGGGCTACAATTTTCAGTGGTGTTGGTCGAGCGGCTTTGTTGCGGGGCAGTGGGTTTAATCAAACACCAAACGCAGCCTAACTGCATAAAAGATAAGATACAAAAAGAGCACTGAATAAAAGTCAGTGCTCTTTTTGTATTCCCATAGCGAGTTACTCGTCTTGATACTTTTCGAGTTTGTTATAGAGCGTTTTCACGCTAATGCCTAACTCCTGCGCTGATTCCGTTTTATTGCCTTGATTCTCTTCAAGGGTATTGAGAATGGCGGCTTTTTCTAGCTCTTCTAGCGAAACGCCCGCCGGAACAAGGTCTTCGATGCTGGTGCCTGTTTCCAATGGTGGTGTGTCGAAGATAAGGTGTTCATCTCGGATGGTGTCATCAGCCAAAATAAATGCACGCTCGATCGTGTGTTTGAGCTCACGGACATTACCTGGCCAGTCGTGTGCAGCGATTTTTTGGATCGCAGAGTCAAGAATCGTTTTGGTTTTTGCCTCATTGGCGTTGCGGTGCGCAATAAAGTGCTTGGCCAGACCTACGATATCACCGCCTCGTTCTCGCAGTGGCGGTATCGTTAATGGGAAATGCGATAAGCGGAAAAACAGATCTTCACGCAGGAACTGCTCCTCAATGGCGATTTTAGGATCACGGTTTGTAGCAGCAATGATGCGAGTATTAGCGATATGAACTGTATTACTGCCAACTGGGCGATACTCTCCGGTTTCTAGCACCCGCAATAGCTTCACTTGATGCTCGATAGGCATCTCGGTGATTTCATCTAAAAATAGGGTGCCGCCCTCTGCCTGCTTAAATACACCTTGGTGAGTTTTATTTGCTCCGGTAAAAGCGCCTTTCTCATGGCCAAACAGTTCACTATCAACCAATTCAGGGCTAATGGCACCACAGTTAATCGCTATAAAGGGCTGTTGTTTACGCTCACTCGCTAAGTGGATGGTCTGCGCCACCAGTTCTTTGCCTGATCCACTTTCACCGACAATAAGGACGTTGGCTTCTGTTTTAGCAACGCGCCTGATCATACGATAGAGCTGATGCATCGGAGAGGAAGAGCCGACCAAAAGACCAAATTGGTCAAGATCGCTAGTGGACACTTTACGCCCTTGATCTTGTTTGTGTTGATAGTATTGGCTGACTTCGCTCAGGGTGTCCGTCAGAATGGCAATATCAACGGGCTTTCTGTAGTGAAAAATAGCACCCAAGTTCATCAGCTTATCCAAGTTCTCGTTTGGAGCGCCTGAGCTAATGATGATCAAGTCCATATCGTAGATGTCTTCGATATTAGAAAGACGTTGATAATCTGCACTAGTAAAGTGGGCGACTTCAACAATCGCAACTTCCGGTTTGAGTTGTAGGAAATCTTCAATCCATTGGTCTGCGGCATCGATGTCATGCAGACGAAATTTGTTCAGTTCCTGGCAAGAAGCGATGGCATTTTTAAGTGATGGATCTTGTATTCTTAGAAACAGGCTTGGCATCGACATAGAAATGTCCTCTTTACTATGACAGAAACAATGTACGTGGATTATTCTCACTTCACAAGACAAAATATTGTCAGCATAGATTTAAGGATTTGTTCGATATTTTTATGTTGTTAGCCCCTTTTTGATATATATCGGTGAGAGCCATCAGTAGATATTTCCTTTTGTTCTGATTTTTTTATTTAAAATAATAATTTTGCTATTAATTGATTCTGGAGAAATAGCCTTTCTGTTTTATCAGGTTATTTAGGCACAAGTGACGGAGGCTTTATCACCGATTAAAAATTACATTTATTACGTGTAAATAATTCATGCTTATACTTTATTGCTCATCTCATTTTTACCTCTTTCCTTTATTAGTCACTTAAAAACAATGAGTTATAAAGTTGGCACATGGTTTGCTTCTAGGGAAGTGCAACGTCAATAAAGGAGAATTACCATGAATAACATCGCAGCTAAAATTGTACTTACGTCAGTTCTTGCTACTTCATCTACAGCAGTCTTAGCGAGTGATAAATGGGAAAAAGAATCCATGGACGCTTGGCTAGATGGTAAAGCTGAAACCACACTACTGCTAAACAGTAATCTCAACTCTTTTGATATCAATACCGATGTTGAGAATCAGGTCGTTACCCTTTCTGGTTCGGTAAACAATGATCTTGAAAAATCACTTGCCGAAGAGCTTGTGACTGGTCTTGATGGTGTGAAAAAAGTAAACAACGAATTGTCAGTAGTGAATGAAGGCAAGAAAGAAACTGATTCAGAAGCTTTAGCTACACTGACCGATTCTAAAATCACGACTATAGTTAAAACGCGCCTACTAATGGATACCAATGTGAGTGGTACGGATATTGATGTAACGACGGAACGCAAAACGGTAACGTTGGCAGGTAAAGTTAATTCAGATGCGGAGCATGATCTTGCAATTTCAATTGCAAATAACACCAATGACGTAAATAAGGTGATTGATAAGCTAGAAGTGGTTCAATAATAGCGAGCCGAGTGATTTAACCCACTTTTATTAGGAGGTAACACTATGGTTCGTTGGATGTTTATTTTTCTGGCACTGGCACTAATTTCTGCACTATTAGGCTTTACCGGTATTGCAGGAGCTGCTGCCTCTATCGCGCAAGTGATATTTTACCTATTCCTATTGTCATTAATTGTATCAATAGTGATTGTTCTGCTGGGAAGAAAAAACGTAAATAGATAGGAGATTTCATGCGACTTACGTCATTTATTTACCGTATCGCCGCAGTATTCGGTTTGGTGTTTGCGTTGGCAGCTTGTAGTGAAGAAGGGCCAATGGAACAGGCCGGCAAAAAGATAGATGAAGCCGCCAAAGAAACCCAAAATGCGATTGAAGATGAATGTGAAAACATTAAAGAAAATCTAAACGCTGAAGACCAAGACTGTTAGCCGAATCAGGTTAGGTTTTTTACGCATAGCTATGTAAGAGAGGGGCGGTCAATCACCGCCCTTCCTTTTGTCCCAATTGTTTACAATCAGATAAGGAGTCAAAGATGAAAAACATATTTGATGTACTGAAAGAGAGTCATGAAAAGCAGCGCCTTTTACTCGATGCTCTGATGGAAACGTCTGGAGATTCCCCCGCTCGTGAAGAGTTTTACCACAACCTTAAAGAGGAACTCGAACAGCACGCAGCGGCAGAAGAGCGATTTTTCTACGCGCCTTTAATAGATAGCGATAAGACCATTGATCTCACTCGCCATGGCATCGCAGAGCATCATGAAATTGATAAAGTGATTGCACAGCTTGATGCAACCGATATGAGCTCGCCAGCGTGGCTCAACCTAATGAAAACCTTGCGTCACAAAGTGTTGCACCATCTTGAGGAAGAAGAGCAGCGTTTCTTCCAGTTAGCCGGTAAGGTAATGACCGATAAGCAGAAAATGAAACTAGCGGATGGTTATGTTGAAGAGATGGCAAGCTAGGTAGAGTGTTGGACCTTTTCGTGCCATTTCGGCACGGGAAGGCACTCAATCAAGGCGTTTACTCAAGTTCATGTATCCAAGCTCAATCCCCCGCGTATTCTAACTTCCACTAAAAAGTGCACTCGCTGAAGGCAAGGAGAGCGAATGTTTATCATCAAATATTATATTCTTGGCGCTCTGATCAGTTTATTGGCCGCTATCTATACGCCTCAAATTATCGTTAGTCTGCTGTTCTTGTGGATATCTCTTTCTTTAGCGTTGGTCAGCGTAGCCTACGTATTCGACATTCCCTCTATTTTTAGAAAAAACCAAGATGGCAAGATTGTCAGATGGATTCGCTGGGCATTCATCCCATTTTTATTGGGGGCTAAAGCATATAACGCCTGGGAAAGACGGCGTGATACAGTGCCTCCAATCCAAAAAGTCAGCGACAATTTATACCTATCTCGCCGTTTGTTTCAGAGTGACTTAGATTTTCTCGAATCCAATGAGATCTCTTGTATTGTCGATGTCACCGCAGAATTTGCAGGTCTTGAAAGTGCGATGACCGACAAGCAGTTTCATTACCTTTCGATTCCGGTACTCGACCACAAAGCCCCGACGCTAGAGCGTCTTCGCCATGCGATTAACTGGATTGATACTCAAATCTCGTGCTCGCGGGCCGTGGTTGTGCATTGTGCGTTAGGGCGTGGTCGTTCAGTGTTTGTTGTGGCGGCGTATTTACTGAGCAAAGACCCGTCACTGACGGTTGAATCCGTGATGAAAAAAATCAATGACGTACGTAGTACCGCGAGATTGAATAAATTACAGATTAGGACGTTACGAGCGATCAGTGAAAAAGGCGTACTGGGGCTGGATCAATCCACTTGGATGGTGGTTAACCCTGTTGCAGGTGGCGGCAAATGGGAGGAAAACGAACAGCACTTGATTCGTGAGCTAACCAAAAAATATCGCTTGAGTATTCATCAAACCACCACAAACCTCAGCGCCGAGCAGCTAACACAACAGGCAAAAGAAAGTGGAGCTAAGCAAATCATCGTAGCTGGTGGCGATGGCACAGTAACAGAGGTGGCTAGCCAATTGGTGGATACCGACCTAAAACTCGGTATTGTTCCGCTCGGAACTGCCAATGCGTTATGTCATGTGCTCTATGGCGTTGGCGCCAAATTCTCACCGGTCGAAAAAGCGTGTGAAGCGTTGCTTGGCGGACACTGCCAACGTATTGATACTGCGGAATGTAATCAGCGGCTTATTTTGTTGGTCTTAGGCATTGGGCTAGAACAGAAAATGATCGAGCACGCTCAGCGAGAAGAGAAAAATGTTTTTGGACAACTCGCTTACCTCACCGGCTTTTTTAATGCTGTAGTGGCGGAAGAAACGCAAGCTTTAACCGTATCGTTAGACGCTCCAACTGAAGATGGAAACCACGACAAGAATACACAAACGCTTGAAGTCCATAGTTTTGTCGTTGCGAATATCGCTCCATTTAGTACGTTGCTTGCCCAAGGTGGTGATGCGCCGCAGCCTGATGATGGCAAGCTGCATATCACATATTTAGATAACACCGAGTCTTTAGGCGGACGTCTTATCGCCTTGTCGGATCTGACATTAACGAGCGTAGGCGCACAGGAAGAATCGACACATTTTCAATACGCGACGGCTCAGAGTGTCACTATTTCTGCGAATAAGCCGATTGAGTATGTGATTGATGGTGAACTGTATTCTGATGAGCAACTGGCAATCAAGCTGCGTCCAAAGTCATTGAACGTATTTGTTCCAGGCCAGAGACGTAAATCATCTTCGCTTTAACACTGTAATCCGCGGATAACGCGCCATTTGCTTCGTATTCTACATGGCGCTTTTTCTGTGTTGTTTGATGATTTGGTGTGCGTCGTAAAAAGGCTATCAAGGTCGCTGCGTAGTAGATGCAGCGGCTTTTTTTCTATCTGCACCTTTTACTAGGTTGATTGGGGATGTGGTTTAAACAAAGTGAAGAAAGAAGGGCGAGTATAATTACTCACCCTGAGGTAAGTGCTTTTCAATTTCATCGTTTTCAACTTGTAAAGCAGCTAACCAATAAGAAACAAGTGCGGTTAAGTTGGTGTCGTCAATGGCTCTAAGCAGGGCTTTTAAATCATCTAACAGTAATTTATTCATAAAATGCATTTCTTTGTAATTACCTAGCTCGGCAACGCCGTATTCGGTGGCATTTTCTGCAATGAATTGTTCACCGTCTTGATCGAAGAACAGCTTCGCCATCTTTTTGATCATCACTTTTTCTATTTTCACGAATCGATATGCCGCTCTTGCGAGTGTCATATGTGATTGCGGGTTAACGAGAGGCAAACACGTTTGGCGATGGTGTGTCATTTTTACGAGTAGCTCCCTTACTCGATTGTTATCCAATGTCATAGTGACCTCTTTATTTATGACTATTGTCGTGGGACATTTCTCGTGATGGTTATGTTAATGCGCCTGTGGGCTTGTCAGAAATGGCCAAAGCAAGTTGGCCATTTCTTTGCTCAATACCGAGCTTTGTTGCAAAGGCGACCACCAGGTTTTAGCTAATAAGGCTGATGCTGCTAAGTTTTTCTTTGCAGCTTTTTATATCGCTACGAACTTTCAGCAGAACCGAGTTATCCGCCTGCTCTGGGTGGGAAGTAATCAAATTCTCAATCTCTTTGAGTACCTTGCTTTCGACACCTTCAAGCTGTTCTAAATACATTGACTCTTTGTCAGAGGACACTTCCTTCATCACGTCGCTGTAAACCTCACGCGCCTTGATGGTGTAGGAAACCGGAGTGTCGTCGGCAGATTCTTCATTGTTACTTGCTAGAGAGTAGGGAGTGAGCTCAATGACTGCACGCTCACGTACTCTGAGCAGTTCTACCAACACATTATTCAAAGAAGTGTTGTCGATGTTCTCGATGGCCTTGTTGTAAATTTCATTTCCGCTTTCGATAAGCTCAATGATTGAGGCGATGTTTTCATTTTTCATATGCCACTCCTTATTTACTGGTGATAGGGGTGTTTGAGCGTATGGAATACAAACACGATGTTTCGTCTTCAGTTGCAGGTTGTATGCCAATGAACTTTAAGTCTTATTAATCAGTGGCTTAATATCTTGTTTTGCAATAACTTGCTAACAGTCGGTAAGGCGCTAAGAAAAAATTACAAGAATGGCGGGGAAAGCCTGGAAAGAATTACACGTACAGATACGGCTTTTTATCGAAACAAAAATAAAACCAATAAAAAACAATACCTTAAAATTCTGGCATGGATATGGCTTTGTAGGGAGTAAGTGAGGTCAAACATTGTTTCACTTGATTCACTACTCAACTCATTAATGGAGGCTAGTTATGGCTACTACAAAAGAAAGCACAGTAAAACCTCAAGAGCAGTTAGAAGAAGCATATCACTTAGCGGAGCAAGCCACGACGGAAGCTGTTGGCGCGATGAAAGACCAAGCCAAAGAGAAGCTGGATGTCGGTGCACAGCAAGTTCAGCAGGCGACCAAGTCGGCAGAAAATGTAATCAAGGAGCGCCCATTGCTGAGCATAGGCTGTGCCTTCCTTGCTGGTTGGGCGGTTTCGAAGCTGATCAAATAGAAGCTGATCAAATAATAGTGGTCACCAAGGATTAAGCCACACAACAGAAAGGCGAGGCTTCACATGAATAACTCAGGGCAAGTTACCAATCAGCAATCAGGCTCGGCGGCTTCAGACAGCGGCCGAGCCCCTGATGGGGCAGAAGAACAGGATATCCAACAAACCATTAATGGTTTGAGCAGCATTCTTGCGCAATTGGACCAACTGACGAAATCGCTAAAAGTATGGTCAGGTTCAACGTTGGATTTGTTCCTCTTGGAGATGAAAGTTAACGTGTCCGCAGTGCGTCAGATTTTGCTGTGTACCGTTGTTTTTACTCTATTGTCGGTATTGTTCGTATTCAGTTTGTGCCTAGCCTCTGGGGTGGTGGCTTATCAGTTAACTGCCAACGTGTATGTTGCCGTGGGTGTATTTATCACATCATTAGGCTTGGCATTATTTGCTTTAGCCTGGTGGCAGAAGCGTTTAGTTGGATTTCTTGGATTCAAAAATACGACAGAACAATTACAGGAGGGGTGGGATGCGCTCGCTACAAAAGCTCAATCGAGCCATGCGGATCAAGCGGATGGAAGGTAAAGCGTCTCTAGAGCAATGCTGTTTGTCGATGGAAATGTTCACGTTTACCACCAAGAAGTTTGTGAGAGAAAACCCTTGGACGACATTAGGCATTAGTGCTGTCGTTGCCGTTACCGCTGCAAAAGCAGGTCGATTGTCTCGACTGACTTCTTCTATTTCGTCAATGGGGCTATTGGTTAGCAGCGTGTCTGATATTACCGATTCGCTCACAAAGCCGGTCGCGGCAGCTTCTCTGGATGAGTCAGATGCGGAGCAAAATGGAAATGCAGCAACACAAGTAAGCAACGCTGCGACGACAGAGGGCGAACCACTCTAATAGCGGATTTCACCGCAAAATTTTCTTACCGATTCTGAGCTTATTATGACAGCGAAATTGAACATTCCTGCCAACACTGCGATTGGTGCAACGCTTCTCGTCCTGTTACTCGTCCCAGGGCTGTATTTTGCCAAGCCAATATTGTTACCTATTGTGCTTAGCACCTTTATTTCTCTGCTGTGCAGCCCTTTCATTAATTATCTTGAAGACAAAGGCTTACCACGTGCTATTACCGTCGTGTTGACGCTGTCATTCCTCGTTGGCGCTTCAATTATTGGTCTTGCCGCCATGTCGGAGCCCGCCAAGCAATGGTGGTCTGAGCTGCCCAGTATCGTGAAAAATGTGTCGCAAGAAGTAAGCGAAGTTACTAAAGTTTCGGCTGATCACCTTAATACTCCATTGAATATCGCCAACGATATGAGTATGGATGAGGTCGGGAACAACACCGTATTTTCTTTGGTAAAAACGCTCGCGACCACTACGCCGACGATTTTGACACAAGCGATGATCGTGCTGTTTATGGTTTACTTTATGCTCAATCATGGACGAAGCTTATTTCGAAAGTCAGTGTCTTACCTACATGGGTTCGCCAAACAGCGCCAAGCGATTGAGTTGGTCAAAGCGCTACAGAAAGACCTATCTCGATACATTGGCACCATCACTTTAGTGAATGCGGGGCTGGGGTTGAGTGTTGGGGCCGTGTTTTTTGTTCTAGGCCTTGAAGATCCATTTCTATGGGGCGCATTTGCAGGCGTGATGAATTTTGCGCCGTACCTCGGCCCTGTCATATCCATGGTGAGCTTTGGCTTTGTTGCTTATCTTCAGTTGGAGTCGGTCAGTTTTATGCTGACGTTGGTGTCTATCTATTTACTGCTCAATTTGATTGAAAGTCAGTTTGTTACACCAACACTATTGGGGAAAAGGTTTAACTTAAACCCGTTAGTGATTTTTGTTTGGCTTGTTTTTTGGGGCTGGCTTTGGGGCGGAATGGGACTATTGATCGGTGTGCCGTTGCTGGTTTGTATCAATATTTTGGTTGATCGTCTAGAGCTATGCCAATCAACCCAAAATCAAGCAAAACAAATCACCTCCGCGGACGTGGCACCGCGAGAGTGACTTGAGGATCAAGCTGGTTCAACGAAACAGTTTTTCAGCGCTCACTGGCTGACTAAACAAATATCCCTGACCATAAATACAGCCTTTTTCGAATAAATAATCGGCTTGTTCCCGAGTTTCTATCCCTTCCGCGACGACTTTCAACGACAGCGTTTTTCCCATGGCAATAATGGCATTCACAATCGCGTTGCTGTCGCTATTACTTGGGACATCACTGACAAATGAGCGGTCAATTTTCAGTTTGTTGATTGGCAAACCTTTCAAGTAAGACAAAGACGAATAGCCAGTTCCAAAGTCATCCAGAGAAATCTCAATACCCAGCTCTCGTAATTGATTTAACGATGCAATGGCTTGTTGAGGGTCGATCAGTAAAAAGCTCTCTGTGATCTCCAAATCTAACCGTTGGGCAGGGTATCCGGTGTTATCGAGGATAGTACTTAATCGCTGAATGAAATTTGACTGCTGAAGCTGCAACGCAGAAACATTGACGGCGATTTTGCCAAACTCGATGCCCTGGTCTAGCCAAGCATTACCTTGCAAACAAGCTTGTTGTAACACCCACTCACCAATGCTTTGAATCAGCCCTGTTTTTTCTGCAATTGGAATAAAGTCTGCTGGTGGTACAAGGCCAAACTCTGGATGCTGCCAGCGTAATAAAGCTTCCACGCCGACAATCGTATTTTGTTCCAAGTTGTATTGCGGTTGGAATTCTAACCGGAGTTGTTGTTTTTCTATTGCTTGATGCAAAGCGGATTGAATGCGTACATGGGATACGGATTTATCGGTCAAATCCGGTGAGTAAAACGCGTAGCCGTTGCGTCCATTTTTCTTCGCTAAGTACATCGCAGTGTCTGCGTTTTTCAGTAAGGTTTCACTGTCTTGACCGTCTCTTGGGTACAAGGCAATACCAATACTGGTCGAGACACGAAGTGAGTCGTGGTTTGCCAAGTCGAATGGTTGCTGGAATACGCTTAGAATATCGCCGACGGTTTCCAGTAAGGCAACATCACTATGGATGTCTGGCAAAATAATCACAAATTCATCGCCGCCAATACGAGCCACATGCGCATTGAGGTGAAGCACATCTTGCAGACGAATCGCTAACTTAGACAGCAATTGGTCACCACAGAAGTGGCCCATACTATCGTTGATGTGTTTGAAATGGTCGATATCTAAGAATAGGGTGGCAAACGTCTGCTGGCTTTTGTGTCCGGTTTCGATGTGTTGTTCGAGTAAGCTGAGTAAATGGGTGCGATTAGGTAGATTGGTTAATGGATCGTAAAAAGCCATGCGCTGCAGCTTTTCTTCGTGTGCCTTACGCACAGAGATATCTTCAAACACACAAATGTAGTTAATAAGGTGGTTTTTATCGTCCATTACGGCGCTAATGGTCGCTAATTGCGGATAAATGCTGCCATCTTTCTTTCTGTTGATGAATTCGCCTTTCCATTGGCCTTTGTTTTCGAGTTGATGCCACAACTGTTGATAGAAACCTTGATCATGATGGCCTGAACGCAGAATTCGTGGGTTTTTTCCTATCACCTCTTCAGAGCGGTAACCTGTAATTTGGGTAAAAGCCGTGTTTACATCAATGATGTTGGCATTGCGGTCTGTAATGACCATGCCTTCTTGCGAATTGTTGAAAATTTGGGACGCTAAGGAGAGCTGCGTTTCTACCATTTTTCGGCGGGTGATGTTACGTGTCATCCCCAGAATGCCGATTAAGTTTCCCGCATGATCACGGACAGGAGACTTAATGGTTTCTAGCCAAGTGGGGTTATTGTTTTCATCAATTTGACGGCATTCTTCAACAATATTTTGCGTGCCCGTGGCTACCACCAATTTATCGGCATCAATGAATTTTTCCGCACGTTCATGGCTAAACAGAGCAAAATCGTCTTTTCCAATGATTTCACTGTTGGTTTTTTGCCACGCATTTTCTACGCTTCGGTTGGTCATCGAATAAAGACCATCCATGCCTTTTATCCATACGTGGTCTTCAAGGCAGTCGATAAACTCTTGTAGTGTTGGTGTTGGCTTTATTTCCGCGCTTTGATGTCGCGTTTGTTCTTGCTGACAGTGCAAGTTGATATCAAAGCTGATCCGCCCCGCCATTGCGCTTAGCCATGCCGAAACAACCGTTGATTGATCATTAGGGTGAGTCAGTGTCAGTACGGCAAGCAATTCGCCATTAGGTAGCCAAATCGGTCCTATGCTCAAGGTTTGCTCTTCAAAAGGGGTATGGCTAACTGTAAAATCTGTCGGCGTAAAGTGATCGACAACTTGCGTTATCACATCGACGATAGCACGATGATTTTGGGTTGAGGTGGACACCTCAGTCGATAGCCACTGCTGAGTATCGCTCAGAGTATAAAGCTGTCCCTGAGCTTGAGTTACATTACAGCATTGTCGCAGAACGTGTTGCCAGTCTGCCATCAAAGGCGAAGGAATAGCGAAGCGAAACATAATTAATAACGAGTCCTAAATCGCCCAAAAGTAATTATATTAGAATCTAGCGTAAGCTATTGGGCTTTGTGAGTATCGTATCCAACGCGTAGCTAAATCCTAGCAGCGTAAAGTGCTTTCTATCATTAAAATGTTATCTATATCTCTTTTTTATCCAACTTATTGCATCGTTTTTTAGGGCTTTGGATAGGTGATTAAGAAGCGTTTACCGCTTTGGTTTTCTTGCCCCATGAGACTTGCTGAATGACTAAGCCACTGATGATCAATACCAGGCCAATCAAGGTTGAAGGGTGAATTTCTTCGCCGATGATGGTAGCTAACAACATGAGTGAGATAAATGGAGAAGCAAAGATCAGATTACTGATACGCGCGGTGTTTTGCGTTGATTTGAGTGCGCTCAGCCACAAAACGAAAGTGATCCCCATTTCAAACAGTCCGACATACGTCACCGCTGCCCAGCCTTTAGCTGAGATCATCTGCCAGTCAGCACCTTCATAAAGACTTAAACCAATGGCGAATGGAATAGCGACCAAAAAGCCGAGCAGAACGCCAACCACAGGGTCGGCCTTATTTTTGGTATTTAAAATCCAGTAACCGGCCCACAGCAGCGTTGATAGCAGCGCAAGACCAACACCCAACGGGCTCTCAAATTCCATGCCTAAAAGATTGCCTTGTGTGGCAATCACAATCACGCCTACATAGCTAAAACCGCAAGCGAGCCAATCTTTAGCTCGGATCTTCTGCCCTAAGAAAACAGCAGCCATTAGCGTCAAGGTAATGGCCCAGCTGTAGTTGATCGCTTGAGCCTGAGATGCGGGCAGCAAGTCATATGCTTTGAACAGAATAACGTAATACGCCAAAGGGTTAATCAACCCAAGCAGTAGGTAATACCAAGGGTTTGAGAAAAATGTAGCGCTTAACTGGCCCAGTTTACCTTGCACACCACAGATTACTGTTAGTGCAATCGCAGAGACGATGCTGGCAATGCATAGCATTTGAATCGGCGTAAATTCTGCCAGCGTGAGTTTAAATGCGGTTGCAACGGTAGACCAAAGTAATACTGCTGAGAGCCCAAATCCTAGGGCGCGACGCTCGTTCATGATGCCTCTGCGTGATGATGTGCCGCTCGGTTTGGATAATTTGAGCGGAAGAAAGAATATTATAGGAAGGCCTAGTGTATGCGAGGATTTTTCATCCAACAAACTGGACATTTATCCAGTGTCTAAATACCATTGTTATAGATACAAAACATAGGCTAACTCGCTATTATGCAATGGATTCTTGAGTACCAATCTCTCATTCTCTCTTCTCTTTGTGCTGCCACGCTTAGTGGTGTCGCTGCCGGTTGGTGGGTGAAACAGCGTTTTATCACCCAAACTCAGCTTCTCGAGCAACAACTTGTTTCAGAAAAACAGCTTCATCAACAGCAACTTGAACAGGTCAAGCAAAGCCTTGCCGATGCTCAGCAAGAGTTGGATGAGTTAGATGATGAGCGCGATAAAGCCGCGTTTGAAGTGCGTCAAACGCACGGAAAGCTGATGGCAGCTATGGAAAAACTGCGTTACTTCGAGGCTGTAAAGCAAGAGCGCCAGCAATACTTTGATGAGCTTGGTCAAATGCGTGAACACAAATCACGTCTAGAAACGCAGCTGCGTGAACAGCAAGCTCGCCATGAGCAAATTAACCAAGCTAATGCCGAAAAACTGCAAATTTTAGAACAAGCGGAAGCACGCTTGAAACAACAATTTGAGCACTTGGCCAACCAATTGTTTGAAGAAAAAACCGCGAAGGTCGATTTGCAAAACCGTCAGAGTTTAGAAGGCTTGTTGTCACCGCTTAGAGAACAGTTAGAAGGGTTCAAAAAGCACGTTAATGACAGCTTTAGCCAAGAAGCTAAAGAGCGCCATACCTTAGTGCATGAGCTGAAAAACCTGCAACGTTTGAACGAGCAAATGACGCGCGAAGCGGTTAATTTGACCCAAGCGTTGAAAGGGGACAACAAACAGCAAGGTAACTGGGGCGAAGTGGTGCTCGCTAGGGTACTTGCCGAATCTGGCTTGCGTGAAGGGCACGAATATCAGACTCAGGTGAACTTACAAAATGAAGCAGGCAAGCGTTACCAACCTGATGTCATTGTGCATCTCCCACAAAACAAACAAGTGGTTGTGGATTCTAAAATGGCGCTGGTTGCCTATGAGCGCTACTTCAACGCCGAAACTGATGCTGAGCGCGATCAGGCTTTGAATGCGCACTTAGCTGCTCTACGTGCACATATCAAAGGGTTAAGCATGAAGGACTACCACAAACTCAAAGGTATTCAGAGTTTGGACTATGTTCTGATGTTTATCCCGGTTGAGCCGGCGTTCCAAGTCGCGATTCAAGCCGATCCGAGCTTGATTAAAGACGCGATGGAGCAAAACATCATTTTGGTGAGCCCAACAACGTTGCTGGTGGCATTGCGCACCATTGATAATCTATGGCGCAATGAACGCCAAAATGAAAACGCCAAAATGATTGCGCAGCGTGCGACAAAACTCTACGACAAATTACGATTGTTTGTAGACGACATGGAGGGGCTCGGCGGTGCGCTGGATAAGGCGAATCAAAGCTATCAAGGTGCGATGAACAAGCTTGCCACAGGGCGCGGAAATGTGATTCGCCAAGCCGAAAGCTTTAAACACTTGGGAGTTGAAATTAAACGACCGATTTCTTCCGACCTCGCGCAGTTAGCGCAGAGTGATGCATTTTCAGAAAATGACCCGTTAGTAGAAAGACATCCGGCTGAGGATAAAGTAAACTAATCGCCCGCAGTGCAGTGGGCGATTTTATTTGTCAACAAACGCCCCGTAGAGGAAAGCGCTGCCTAAGAGGAATTAGAATGACGGACACAAGTTTGCAATCCAATACAGCGTTAGAGAATGAAACCACTCACTTTGGTTTCTCTACAGTGGCAAAAGACGAAAAAGTGACTAAGGTTGCCGAAGTATTCCACTCCGTGGCAACAAAATACGACATCATGAATGACCTGATGTCTGGTGGTATTCACCGCCTTTGGAAGCGCTTCACTATCGATTGTAGTGGTGCTCGCCCTGGCCAACGTATTCTTGACCTAGGTGGTGGTACGGGTGATTTGACGGCGAAATTCTCGCGCATTGTTGGCGATGAAGGCCATGTCATCCTTGCCGATATCAATAACTCAATGCTTAACGTTGGTCGCGATAAACTGCGTGATAACGGTATTGTGGGTAACGTGCACTACGTTCAAGCCAACGCAGAAGAACTGCCGTTCCCAGATGATTATTTTGATGTCATCACCATCAGTTTTTGTTTGCGTAATGTGACTGACAAAGACAAAGCGCTTCGTTCAATGTTCCGCGTACTGAAGCCAGGCGGCCGTCTATTGGTGTTGGAATTTTCAAAACCAGTGCTAGAGCCGTTATCGAAAGTATACGACGCATATTCATTCCACTTGTTGCCGAGAATCGGTGAGCTAGTTGCGAATGACTCAGAGAGTTACCGCTACCTAGCGGAGTCAATCCGTATGCATCCAGACCAAGAAACGCTGGAAGGCATGATGCAAGACGCAGGTTTTGAAAACACCAAATACTACAACTTAACTGGTGGTATTGTGGCTTTGCATCGCGGTTATAAATTCTAAGGGTTAACGGCATGCCATTTGAACCACTTATCACCGCTGTGATTGAAACGTCACTGAATACACTGATCAAAGACGACCCAGCATTGGGCCGTCGTTTAGCGCGTCTAAAAGGTCAAGTTATTCAAGTTCACCTGAAAGAGATCAATAAAACACTGACATTCGTTTTTAGTCAGCAAATTGATGTGCTTGGTCATTACGAAGGGCAGCCTAACTGCTATCTATCGCTCAACTTGAGTGTGTTACCAGAGCTGCGCGATCAGGCCAACATCACTCGTCTTATTAAACAAGATAAACTTGAACTCGAAGGCGATATTCAATTGGCGCAGAAATTCTCTCAGTTGATGGTGGATTGCAAACCAGATGTTGAAGAGTGGTTGTCTCGCGTGACTGGCGATGTCGCCGCACATACCTTTGTGCAAGGTTCAAAAAACATCGGCAACTTTCTTGCGTCTCAAGCAGAAAAACACCAGCGTCATCTTGCGCAAGTAGTGACTGAAGAATGGAAACTGGCTCCCGCTCCGTTAGAAGTGGCCTATTTCTGCGACCAAGTTGATGAGGTTCGCAGCCAGGCTTCTCGCATTGAAGCTCGTTTAACGGCTTTGCTGAATAAGCTGGATGCAGATAAGCCTGCATTGGAGAAACCATGACGCCAGCAGAACTAAAGCGCTTATACCACATCGCCAAAGTACAACTGGAATACGGCTTAGATGAGCTGCTTCCCGATCACCAACTGACCAAAGCTCCGCTTTTACTGCGCAAAAGCTTGTTTTGGATTAAGAACAAGCACCCAGAAAAACCACTCGGTGAACGTCTGCGTTTAGCACTGCAAGAGCTGGGGCCGGTTTGGATTAAGTTCGGTCAGATGATGTCGACGCGCCGTGACTTATTTCCTCCGCATATCGCTGATCCCCTAGCTTTACTTCAAGACCAAGTCGCTCCTTTTGATGGCGAGTTGGCAAAAAAGCAGATGGAGCAAGCATTAGGTGGTCCGTTAGAAAAATGGTTTACCGAGTTTGATATCAAACCACTGGCGTCTGCGTCGATTGCTCAGGTACATACTGCGCGCATAAAAGACACTAACCAAGAAGTGGTATTAAAGGTTATCCGCCCAGATATTCGCCCAGTCATTGATTCAGATCTAAAACTGATGCACCGAATGGCGCGTATAGTCGCCGGAGCGATGCCTGAAGCACGTCGTTTAAAACCAGTTGAAGTCGTGCGTGAGTACGAGAAAACCCTGCTTGATGAACTCGACTTGCGACGTGAGGCGGCGAATGCCATTCAGTTGCGCCGCAACTTTGAGGGCAGCGAAGAATTGTATGTTCCTGAAGTTTTTCCCGACTTCAGTAATGAAACTGTCATGGTTTCTGAGCGAATATATGGCATTCAAGTCTCTGATATTGAAGGCTTGAAAGCAAATGGCACCAATATGAAATTGCTCGCGGAACGCGGTGTGAGTGTGTTCTTCACTCAGGTGTTCCGAGACAGCTTTTTCCATGCCGATATGCATCCGGGTAATGTGTTCGTCAAACCCGAACATCCAGAGAACCCAATGTGGATAGGGCTAGATTGCGGAATCGTTGGTACACTTAATAGCGAAGACAAGCGTTATCTGGCGGAAAACTTCCTGGCGTTTTTCAATCGTGACTACCGCCGAGTGGCGGAGTTACATGTGGATTCAGGGTGGGTGCCTGCGGATACCAATGTCGATGAGTTTGAGTTCGCGATTCGCATTGTGTGTGAGCCTATTTTTGCTAAGCCATTGTGCGAAATCTCCTTTGGTCATGTGTTGTTGAATTTGTTCAACACGGCACGTCGATTCAATATGGAGGTTCAGCCACAGCTTGTACTGTTGCAAAAAACGCTATTGTACGTGGAAGGGCTTGGTAGGCAGCTATATCCTCAACTCGATTTGTGGGAGACCGCAAAACCATTCCTGGAGGAATGGATGATGAATCAAGTTGGGCCGCAAGCTCTAGTGAATGCGATTAAAGACCGCGCACCATTTTGGGCAGAGAAATTACCTGAACTGCCAGAGCTACTTTACGATAGCCTGAAACAAGGTAAAGCGATGAATCAACGTATGGATCAGCTTTATCAAGGGTATCGCCAGAGCAAGCGCCAGCAGGCGACAGGAAAGTTTTTGTTTGGCGTTGGCGCGACTTTAGTCGTATGCTCGGCAATATTGGTGAACGATGCTTTTGAGCAGCTTTCGTTGGCCTGCGGTATCGCAGGTGTCACATTTTGGCTGCTTAGTTGGCGAGCTTATCGTCAATAGACGTTAAACTCTTGAAATATTTTTGTTTGTTTAAAGACCCGAGGTAAAGAGAATGGGTGGTATCAGTGTTTGGCAACTTCTAATCATTGCTGTAATTGTTGTATTGCTATTCGGAACAAAGAAACTACGCGGTATCGGTGGCGATCTGGGTGGTGCCGTTAAGGGCTTCAAAAAAGCGATGAGCGAAGATGAACCTGCGAAAAATGACAAAGACGCAGACTTCGAACCAAAAAGTCTAGAAGAGCAGCAGAAAAAAGAAGCTGCTCCTGAAACGAAAAAAGACAAAGAGCAGGCGTAAAACGTGTTTGATATCGGTTTTTGGGAACTGGTATTAATATCTGTTGTTGGTCTGGTCGTTCTTGGGCCGGAGCGTTTGCCTCATGCTATTCGCAGCGTGTCTCGCTTTATCGGTGCCGCTAAGAGTATGGCAAATAGCGTCAAAGACGAATTGTCACACGAGCTGAAAGTCCAAGAGCTGCAAGAAAACTTGCGCAAAGCAGAACAAATGGGGATGGATGATTTGTCCCCTGAGTTGAAATCTTCAGTTGAAGAGTTGAAGAAGGCAGCGCAATCTGTAAATCGTCCTTACGCAAAGAACACCGATTCAGAGGCTGAGCCTGTAAAAACAGAGCCAGCAGAGAAAGCGCAAGAGAGCAAGGTTACAGCGGCAGATAAGAAAGCCGAATAGTCTCATTAGGAGGAGCTACTAGTGATTGGTAGCTCCTTTTTGATCTGGTTTTTAATAAGAGGTTTGCCATGTCTACCGTCGAGCAGACACAACCTTTAATTAGTCATTTGTTGGAGCTTCGCAACCGACTACTGCGCTCAATCCTCGCAGTGTTGGTCGTGTTTGTCGGACTAATTTATTTCTCTAA
The DNA here is from genome assembly GCF_033339295.1 of Vibrio sp. 704. Lineage (NCBI taxonomy): Bacteria > Pseudomonadati > Pseudomonadota > Gammaproteobacteria > Vibrionales > Vibrionaceae > Vibrio > Vibrio sp. 704. The sequence goes on from NZ_JAWOUH010000017.1 coordinate 71,503, forward strand.
CCACATTTACGAGTTTGTTTCCGCACCTTTAGTAGAACGTCTACCTGAAGGCGCGACCATGATTGCTACGGATGTAGCGTCACCTTTTTTTACGCCACTTAAGCTGACGTTAATTGCTTCGGTATTTATTGCGGTGCCGTTTATTTTGTATCAAGTTTGGGCCTTTGTAGCGCCAGGTTTGTACAAGCATGAACGTCGATTGATCATGCCACTGCTGTTCTCTAGTTCGCTATTGTTCTACTGTGGAGTGGCATTTGCCTACTTCGTGGTATTTCCATTGGTGTTTGGCTTCTTTACCGCCATCTCTCTTGGTGGAGTAGAGTTTGCAACTGATATCTCGAGTTATCTCGACTTTGTGCTGGCGCTATTTATGGCGTTTGGTATCGCATTTGAGGTGCCTGTTGCGATTATTTTGTTGTGTTGGACTGGGGCCACTACACCAGAAGATTTAAGACAGAAACGTCCTTATATTATAGTGGCTGCGTTTGTCGTAGGTATGGTGTTAACGCCACCAGACATGATCTCGCAAACCTTACTCGCTATTCCGATGTGTTTACTGTTTGAAGTCGGTTTGTTCTTCGCGCGTTTTTATACTCGTCGAAGCGAAGAAGTAGAAGCGGAAACCGAAGAATAAGGCTAATCTAGATGTGAAAAGCGGCTCAATTGAGCCGCTTTTTTTGCGGTTGGTTTTTTCTTGGGCTAATTACTTAACTTTCATGACGTAACCACATTTTGTGCATACGTATACTTCCTTGATGCCCAGCAGCTTTTGAAAAAAACTGCGCGGTACGCGTTGTAAGTAAGCACCATGTGTACACACTTCAACTTCCATATTCATGCTGTTTTACATTTGTGCTAATTAATGGGCGTAAATCAGTATAGAAAAATAATGTGTCGAGTTGTCGACAGTTTTGCAAAGCGGACGAAGTAAAGTGACGATATGAGAAGTAAGTAGAGTTGCTAGTTAATTATTATGTTTATCAATAATTTTGTATGGATTGTTCTACTATTTCAACGGGTTGAATCGTTCATTCAATAGTTTAGGTGATAAAAAAGCGACGTTGATTTCGTCGCTTTTTTCAATTCTCGTGAATTAAATATTAAACAGCTTTTTGGCATTCTCAGTCGTTATGGCATCGATGGTTGCGATGTCGACATCACGCAAGTCGGCAACACGTTGTGCAACGAGAGAAGTGTAGGCTGGTTCATTACGTTTACCACGGTGTGGCACAGGCGCTAAATATGGACAGTCGGTTTCTAAAATGACCCACTGCATATCCAAATGTGGAATGACTTTATCCATCCCGCCATTCTTAAAGGTCGATACGCCACCCAAGCCTAAGTGGAAGCCTAGCTCATTGATTGCTTGCGCTTCTTCTAAGCTGCCTCCAAAACAGTGGAATACACCACGCAGACGACCATCTTGCTCTTGTCTTAGCAAAGTGAGTGTTTCTTCAATCGAATCACGAGTGTGGATAACGACTGGTAAGTCCATCTCTTTTGCCCAGTTAAGTTGAGCTACGAACGCCATTTCTTGCTCAGCACGATAGGTTTTATCCCAATACAGGTCGATACCGATTTCGCCCACCGCAATAAACTTGTGTTTCTCAAACCAACCGCGGATGATCTCCAACGTTTGTTCAACATTGCTGTCCACATAACAAGGGTGGACTCCCATCATTGAGTGGCACACGTCAGGATATGCCGCTTCGGTTTGTAGCATGGGCTCAATAGAGTCCAGATCGATGTTTGGCAACAGGATTTTATTAATGCCTTGCGTTAAGGCGCGTTGTACTACTTCATCGCGGTCGTTATCAAATTCGCTGGCATAGATGTGCGCGTGGGTATCGATCATCGTTACTCTCTGTGCTTCATAGTTGGTTTCGTATTCGAAGTATACTTGAGTGTGAGTGCTGGGTCATTTTCAGTTTTTTTCATTACCTTTTTCCAGATTGTCACTCGCAACATGCATCAAGAGTGATATGATTTTGTTCACCAGATGATTTGATCATCATAACCGTCCAGACAAGGAGAAAATGGTGTCTGTATCAATTCAAGGTCCATTCCCTGCACGCCGTATGCGTCGTTTACGTAAGCACGATTTTAGTCGTCGTTTGATGGCTGAGAACCAACTTTCTGTTAATGATCTGATTTACCCAATGTTCATTCTTATGGGTAAAGATCGTCGTGAGAGCGTGGAGTCCATGCCGGGTGTAGAGCGTTTGTCGATTGATTTAATGCTAGAAGAAGCACAATACCTTGCAAATCTAGGCGTTCCAGCAATCGCGCTTTTCCCTGTCGTAAACCAAGACGCTAAAAGCTTATGTGCTACTGAAGCCTACAACCCAGAAGGTTTGGTTCAGCGAGCAGTACGAGCGCTTAAAGAACACATTCCTCAAATTGGTGTAATCACAGACGTGGCACTCGACCCATTCACGACACATGGCCAAGACGGCATCATCGATGAAGATGGCTACGTAATGAATGATGAAACCACAGAAGTATTGGTTAAGCAGGCTTTGTCTCATGCAGAAGCGGGTGCTGACGTAGTCGCGCCTTCAGACATGATGGATGGCCGAATTGGTAAGATCCGCGAAGCATTAGAAAACGCGGGCTACATTCATACTCAAATCATGGCTTACTCGGCTAAGTACGCATCGAACTACTACGGACCATTCCGTGATGCGGTTGGCTCTTCTTCAAATCTAAAAGGCGGCAACAAGAAAAACTACCAAATGGACCCAGCAAACATTGATGAAGCGATTCACGAAGTGGCGCTAGACATCAACGAAGGTGCGGACATGGTGATGGTTAAACCTGGTATGCCATACTTAGATGTAGTTCGCCGAGTAAAAACTGAACTTCAAGTACCGACATTTGCTTATCAAGTCTCTGGCGAGTACGCGATGCATAAAGCGGCGATCATGAATGGCTGGCTCAAAGAGCGTGAAATTGTGATGGAATCACTATTGTGCTTCAAACGTGCAGGTGCAGATGGCATCTTAACGTACTTTGCGAAAGACGTTGCTGAGTGGTTGGCAGAAGAGAATGCACAAACTGCTCAACACCTAAATCGTACTCCGGAAGCGACAGAAGAGTAATTATCGCTCAGTGAGAAATACCAGACCAACAAGAGTTGTTCGTCTGTATATACCCAAGTAACCTCAGGCGGATTACAACAGTAACAATCCAAGGTGCTTGGGTATTTTTATTTTGGAGAAGAGAACAATGACAATGCTGATTCGTGAAGGCACATTGGAAGAAGCACTTCAAGTTGTGGCGCGTGTTACCGAGTTTTCGAAAGGAGAAACGGTAGACTCCATGACTCAACGTTTAGAAGAGAAAAACAGTTTAATCCTCGTTGCAGAAAAAAATGGCACGATTGTCGGCTTCAAAATAGGTTACGAATTAGAGGATGGTGTTTTCTATAGCTGGTTAGGTGGTGTTGTCCCTGAAGCTCGAAATGAAGGCGTGGCACAGCTGCTTTTGGAAGCTCAAGAGGATTGGGTGGCAGAACAAGGCTACAACACATTAAAAGTGAAATCTCGAAACCAGTTTCCGGCTATGCTTCGCTTGTTATTGAGAAATGGCTATATCATTGAAAAGTTTGAAGAAAAAGTAAATCTTCGAGAATCTCGAGTGCATTTCATTAAAGCAATGTGAAAATAAATGAGATTTTTTCTCATTTAACTGTTGACTACGAAATGAGAATCATTATTATTAAACCTGTCTTAGGGAATGAGGAAAGTTCACAAGGACGTTGAGTGACTTATTAACAGAAGTTAATTAACTGAAAGTTGAGAAGTGATGAAACATTTTTCCGAGAACTTGCACGAATTCTTTTTGACACGACATTGCTCACATTGCTTCCAGTGTAATTTATAGCTTCTTGGTTAAGCTGCTCTATTTACAGAATTTGCTTTACCACTTCTGCTAGGCGACCCCATTCGGGTCGCTTTTTTCTTTTCTACGATTTCTATTTGACGTCACTATTAATATCTTTTCCACATGCGATGATCATTTTAGGATCGTTGATCTTCTCGCCGTTATGCGAATTTATTATTATAAATCAATGATTTGAGTTGGTGTTTTCTTGTGTTTTTTGTTATTGGATAACCAGTGGATAATTTCTATAAACAGAGTTATCCACAGGAGGTGGTGTTTTCGTGAATAAAGTCGGAAAAATTTACGCGACCTAGATCGAGCGAACAAGATAGATTCGGATCAGCAGTCATGGCATCCTAGGCAGATCTCTCAAGTACTGAATTGGATACAGACAATTATGGCAAGTATTCCTGAAAATCCGTTGATCCTTATCGACGGCTCTTCTTACCTATATCGCGCTTTTCACGCCTACCCGGGCACCATGAGCAATGGTGAAATTCCAACTAATGCCGTTTACGGCGTCGTGAACATGTTACGCAGCATGATGCGTCAGTTTGCGTCTGAGCGCATCGCGGTGGTTTTCGATGCAAAGGGAAAAACCTTTCGTGATGATATGTATGCAGAATACAAAGCGAATCGTCCGCCAATGCCGGATGACCTGCGTTGTCAAATTGAACCATTACACAATGTTATTCGTGCAATGGGTTTGCCGCTGATCTGTGTTCCTGGCGTCGAGGCGGATGACGTCATCGGTACGTTAGCATACCAAGCATCACAAAAGGGCATGCCTGTATTGATCAGTACTGGTGATAAAGACATGGCGCAGCTAGTGGATGATAACATTACCTTGATCAACACCATGACGAACGTCGTAATGGATCGTGAAGGTGTGGTTGAAAAGTTTGGCATTCCACCTGAGTTGATCATCGACTACTTAGCACTGATGGGCGATAAAGTAGATAACATTCCTGGTGTACCGGGTGTCGGTGATAAAACCGCGACCGCACTACTGCAAGGTATTGGTGGTCTGACGAAGTTGTATGAAAACCTCGATGATATTGCAGGGCTTGGTTTCCGTGGTTCTAAAACCATGGCGAAAAAGCTCATCGACAACAAAGAAAATGCCATGCTTTCGTATGAGCTCGCGACCATCAAATTGGATGTTGAGCTTGAGGAAACGCCAGAATCATTGCTGAAAGCGGAACCAAATAAAGACGAATTAGTGAAGCTGTATGGCCAACTGACGTTTAAATCTTGGTTGAATGAACTACTTGAAGGCGGTTCTGGATCTGTGGAGGCTGTAGAGCTTGCAGGATCTTCACAAGCTTCTTCTTCTCAAGCCGAGATGGAAACTTCTGCGGTAACAATCGATCGCAGCCAATATGAAACAATTCTGGATAAAGAAACCTTCAATGCTTGGCTAGATAAACTTCAAACGGCTGAGCTGTTTGCATTTGATACGGAGACCGATAACCTAGATTACATGCTAGCGAATCTAGTTGGTTTGTCATTCGCTGTCGATGAAGGTATTGCGGCTTATGTGCCAGTTGCACATGACTATTTAGATGCGCCTGAACAGCTTGATCGTGATTGGGTACTAGAACAGCTGAAGCCAATTCTTGAAGATGCAGCGAAAGCAAAAGTCGGTCAAAACTTAAAGTATGATGCGTCTGTACTCGCTCGTTACGACATTGAGCTAAAAGGTATCAAGCACGACACGATGTTGGAATCGTATATCTACAACAGTGTCGGCGGTAAACACGATATGGACAGCTTGGCGCTTCGCTTCCTACAGCACAGCTGCATTTCTTTTGAGCAAATTGCAGGTAAAGGCAAAAATCAGCTTACGTTTAACCAAATCGAACTGGAACAAGCATCGCCATACGCGGCAGAAGATGCGGATGTGACCCTTCGTCTGCACAATCGCTTGTTTGCTAATATCGAGCAGGATGAAAGCCTGAAGACAGTTTACGAAGAGATTGAAATGCCGTTGGTGCCAGTTCTTTCGCGCATTGAACGCACTGGGGTCTTTATCGATGAAATGAAGCTGAGTGCGCAGTCGGTCGAGATTACCGCTCGCCTTGATGAGCTTGAAAAGAAAGCGTACGAAATTGCAGAGCAAGAGTTTAACATGAACTCGCCAAAGCAATTACAAGCCATCCTATTTGAAAAAATGGGTTTACCGGTTGTGAAGAAAACGCCATCAGGCACACCATCGACGAATGAAGAAGTTCTGCAAGAACTCGCACTAGACTACCCACTACCAAAACTGATTTTGGAATACCGTGGTCTGGCGAAGCTAAAATCAACTTACACCGACAAACTGCCGAAGATGATCAACCCATCAACGGGTCGCGTGCATACTTCTTACCACCAAGCAGTGACCGCAACGGGTCGTCTATCTTCTACTGATCCGAACTTACAGAACATTCCAATTCGTAACGAAGCTGGCCGTCGTATTCGTCAAGCGTTTGTCGCGCCATCAGGGCATAAAATCTTAGCGGTCGACTACTCGCAAATCGAACTTCGCATCATGGCGCACCTTTCTGGTGACCAAGCGTTATTGGATGCATTCCGTGATGGCAAAGATATCCACGCGGCAACCGCAGCAGAAATCATGGGTGTTTCTATTGAAGACGTTTCAAGTGAGCAACGTCGTCGTGCGAAAGCGGTTAATTTCGGTCTTATTTACGGCATGAGTGCGTTTGGTTTGGCGAAGCAATTAGGCATTCCTCGTGGTGAGGCTCAAGCGTACATGGATACATACTTTGAACGTTACCCAGGCGTGATGCAGTACATGGAAGACACACGCAGCACAGCAGCAGATAAAGGGTATGTTGAAACGATTTTTGGTCGACGTTTGCATTTGCCAGAAATCAAATCGCGCAACGGGATGCGTCGTAAAGCTGCTGAACGTGCGGCAATCAACGCACCAATGCAAGGTACGGCAGCGGACATCATTAAGAAAGCGATGCTGTTGGTTGATCAGTGGATTCAGGAAGAAGGCAATGGTCGTGTGAAGTTATTAATGCAAGTACACGATGAATTGGTCTTTGAAGTTGAAGAGTCATCATTGTCCGAAATTGAAAGTAAAGTACAGAAATTGATGGAATCTGCAGCAGAGCTAAAAGTACCGTTGGTTGCAGAAGCAGGTCACGGTGATAACTGGGATCAAGCTCATTAGTCACTTTTAGACCAAAATAACCAATTAATTATGAGCCAGCGCACAAACGCTGGCTTTTTTTTGAGATTAAAAAAGCTAGCGCAAAGTTAACTTTGATGTTGCTTAATAAAAATTTCATGAAAAAAAACTACAAAAATTCTTTGCAATTCTGACCAATTGTTGTACATTAATACTCGTAGGGTACAGAGGTAAGATGTTCTATCTTTCAGACCTTTTGTTTCACGTTATTGGATTAGGCTGATTCAGCCGCCCCAGTCAGTTTTTGACTGGGGCGTTTTTTATTGGGCGAAAGAAAATTATTCTTTTAGATCAGTAGCTTAAAGTAAGCCTTTAAAAACCTTCTTTTTTGACCTTTCTAAGTCACTGCAAAATCTCGATTTTTCCTTCAAATTTATTGCGTTATTCATCCTGTAAATTTACGCCAGTCACACTATTATTTTTTCTTGAAAGAAACTAAGTTACATCTTTTTGAAGATTTGCTTGGCTTAACTGTCTGAATTGTAACGCTATTGGGTGTTTTTGGAGTGAATGTTTGGTGATACACAGGAAACAAGAGCGCTTTTTAACCTATTGAAATCGAATCTCAGTTCAGCAATGCTTCGTCACATAACAATAATTACCAATTTTTCTCTCCCGTTATCCCTGCCAGGAAGGCGGGGATTTTTATTGCCTGTTATTTAGTTCAGATAAACAAAAGCCCCACCAAATGGCAGGGCCGTGTCGAAGAAATTTAACAAATATTGTTAATTATTCTTCATCGCTCGCTGGTATCTCTTGTTCGTCTTCTTCTATCAGGTGTGCTAGTGCTGGTGCAAACCAGGTATCCAGTTTTGCACGTAGCTGATCGACACCTAATCCTTTCAGTGAAGAGAACACATCAACAGAAACGTCACCACCGAAAGTTTCTACTTGCTTACGAACTTTCAGTAGAGTTTGTTTGCGTGCACCACTTTTTAGTTTATCTGCTTTGGTTAGCAAAACTTGCACAGGAATGTGGCTATCGATGGCCCAGAAAATCATTTGTTGGTCGAGATCTTTCATTGGATGACGAATGTCCATTAGAACCACTAAGCCTTTTAGGCACTCGCGTTTCTGTAGGTATTCACCCAAAGATTTCTGCCATTTGTTTTTCATCTCTACCGGTACTTGAGCAAAACCGTATCCAGGTAGATCGACAATGTGACAACCTTCTTCTACTTTGAAAAGGTTGATTAATTGCGTACGACCAGGTGTCTTTGATGTCTTGGCTAAGCTTTTTTGATTAGTTAGACGGTTAAGTGCACTCGATTTACCAGCGTTTGAGCGTCCTGCAAACGCAATTTCGACACCTTCGTCTTCCGGCAGGTGACGAATATCGGGTGCGCTGGTGATGAAATGCGTATTTTGGTAATGAATTTTTACGCTCACTGTTAACTCCATCTCGACTTTGTGTAGTCGATTGATTACTTTTTTGTGAAAATGTGTAAAATAACCGTGCTCGGCATAAGGTCGCCTATTGTACCATGAGTGTACGCGGTATGTTCACATTCCGTGGTACTGGAAGCTTGATAATTATAATGGAATGTCATGAAGAAATTAGCGCTAATTTTGAGTCTTTTAGCCAGTTGCTCAGTATGGGCCCAAGGTAATATTGAGGCTGGTAAAGCAAAATCACAAACCTGTGTCGCCTGTCACGGAGCAGATGGCAACAGTGCAATAACAACGTACCCGAAACTCGCAGGCCAACACGCTAAGTATCTTGAGAAGCAGTTAAAAGAACTTAAGCTAGGCATGACAAGTGGTGGTAAACAAGGTCGTTACGATCCTGTAATGAGTGGTATGGCAATGCCACTGAGCGATGAAGATATCGCAGACCTATCTGCTTACTACGCTTCGCTACCAGTTTCAGAAAACTCAACACCTGAAGATGTAGTAGCAAAAGGCAAAACGCTTTATACCGCTGGTGATGCCGAGCGTGGCCTAACCGCATGTATTGCATGTCATGGTCCTCGTGGCAATGGTACTGAGCTTTCAGGTTTCCCGAAAATTTCTGGTCAGCATGCTGACTACATCAAAGCTCAGCTAGAAAAATTCCGTGATGGCGACCGTGGTAATGATATGAATGCCATGATGCGCGACATCGCGAAGAAAATGACAGACGAAGATATCGAAGTGCTGTCTAAATACGTTGGCGGTCTGCACTAATATACCTAAATCGCTCAAGATCCTGCATCTTGAGCTGGTTGGGTAGATGTCCCTACATCGTTCGAGCAACTTGTACAAAAATGCCCTAGTGAATCCACTAGGGCATTTTTGTTCGTGACAGATATCACAGTCGAGTTTGGATGCGAAAGCGATAGTTGGCTCGGCAGTTTGTGAGACATTTGCCATACTTGATGTTGGCTTTTTCTTGTTAGTGTTTTTAAGTTTTTGATTAAATGATAATTTTGATTTTTTAGAAAAATAGGCGGATTATTTTTTCAACCCATTACTTGTGAGCATAACGGGATGGCGTAAAGTAGAAGTCGTTCACAGGGAGTGAATGTAAGGATTTAAGACCACGGTTTAGGTCTCCAAGGATGTAGCTCGGATGCTTGGTGATTTAGAAAGGGATTTAGATAGGTAGGGAGCCTATCCGATAAGGATGGTCATCTCGTCTGACGGTTAAGACAGTGAAACGGATCAGGCACAGGAAGTTGCTCAGTAGACAGGAAGTAAACGGATAGCCAAAACTCATCAGGAAGATGAAAAACAACTCTTTTTGGCAGGGAAAGCTCTAAAAACAAAGGGATCATTGGTGCACCAAATGTGTGCAACACAGTTTCGCCAATTGATGGCACTTAGAAAGCGACAGTCTGACTGTCGCTTTTTTTATATCCGTTGACTTGCTCAGTCGTAACTTGAATTGAGATTACAGCACTTACTTTAGCTTTATAGGTTGTAAACAAAGTTTTTTAACAAAAATTGCTGAAAAAATACTCAACAACACTCCAATCCGAGTTCACTTTCTGGTATGTTTCGCATCCCTGTTTGAGGAAGTCAGCATGCATACCTGTCCTTTATGCCAAAATCAGCGCACTCACCATTATTTTGAAGATAAGCGTCGTGAATATCTTCAATGTGAGCAGTGCAGCTTGGTATTCGTAAATCCAGACCAACGTTTGGATGCGGAAAGCGAAAAAGCTCACTATGATTTGCATGAGAACAACCCCGATGATTTGGGTTACCGACGCTTTTTGTCGCGTATTGCTGACCCGATCACAGAGCGAATTTCTCCACAATCAAATGGTATCGACTTTGGTTGTGGTCCTGGCCCAACGCTCTCCTTGATGCTGGAAGAGGCGGGGCACAACATGGCGTTGTACGATCTCTACTACCACCCTGATACGTCGGTTTTAGAAAAAACGTACGACTTCATGACAGCAACAGAGGTGATAGAGCACCTCTACCACCCAGATTTGGTGTGGAAGCAATGGTTGAATTTAGTTAAGCCAGGGGGCTGGATAGGCCTGATGACGAAAATGGTCATCGACGTGGAGGCTTTCAAATCATGGCATTATAAGAACGATCTCACTCACGTAGTGTTCTTTAGTCGTGACACGTTCCAGTTCCTAGCAGAGCGGGATAAGCTCGAACTCGAATTTATTGGTAATGATGTAATTTTACTGAGGAAACCCCAGTAATGAGCCGTAGTAAAAAATCTAGAAAACCGGGTGCCGCTGGTGCACCTGAGTTTGTTGTAACTCGTAACCGTACAGAATCTGATGTGGAAGGCCGCTTACGCAAGCGTGCTAAAAAGCGTAAAGGTCTGAAAACGGGTAACCGTAACTCAGAAGTTAACGAGCAGAAAAAGCAAGCTGCTGCACAAAATCGCGACCCGCGCTTAGGCAGCAAAAAGAAAATACCTCTGATTGTTGAACCTGCGAAGAAAATGACGAAGCAAGAGCGTCGTTTGTCGGCAGAGCAAGAACTAGAGATGCTAGAAAATGACGCGCAATTGAACGTGTTGCTAGACCGTATTGAAGCGGGTGAAAACCTGGGCACAGGTCTACAGAAATTCGTCGATGAGAAACTCGATCGCATTGAGAAGCTAATGGACCAACTAGGTTTGTTGGAACCTGAAGAAGAGGAAGACTTCACTGCACCTGCTGAGAAAAGCACGCGCAACGATGATGACTTGCTGGCAGATTTCGACGACATTAATTTCGACGACTATAAAGGATAATTAAGCTATGAATGTAACCTTATTAGCTATTGCTGGTGTTGTGATTATCATCGCACTCGCTTCTTATGCAGGTTACCTTCTGCTTCAATTGAAAAAGCAAAAGGAATTGCAGCTGAAGCATCAAAAATTGGCGATAGACAAACGTAACGCCAACATTTTTGAGAATGTGCATACCTTGTGTCAGGCGGGCATTCAAGGCCAGTGCGATTTATCTGAAATCAGTATCCGTGTGTATAACATCATGGATTATGTACAAGGTGAAGACCGCGTTGATTTCGATAAAACGTACCCTGCGATTTCTGAGCTTTACCACATCGTGAAAGATATGGCGCGTGGCGAAGAACGCCAAAAACTTGCCAAGAAAGAGCGTATGCAACAGAACTTGACGCGTCATAAAGCGGAAAGCCGCCTCACTGATGCGATTATTGAGGAGCTCAAAGTGTTGCAGAAAAACGTCCAGCCACTGAATAATCAAATCAATATTCAGATGATTTAAGCGCGACCTCCAATAGTCTCCTTATGGCTAATGGGGGTATCGTGATCACGCTAGCACTTCTTTAGTTTTATACTTAAAAAGCCAGTCGGCGTTGCCACGCTTGTCATCGTCGTATGGCAAAATAGCGGCTCTGAATATCGGGTGACGGCTTTCGTTGCCCTAGCATTTAACGGAAAGTACCACCATGTCGAATCAACACACTGAATCGAAACAGCAAATCGTCTGGGATCAAGCGGTATTGGATAAGTACAACTATTCCGGGCCTCGTTATACGTCGTACCCAACGGCGCTGGAGTTTCATGAAGCGTTCACCATTTCTGATTATGATATGGCATGCACTCAATACCCAGAACGCCCATTATCGCTGTACGTACACATTCCGTTCTGTCACAAGCTTTGTTACTACTGTGGATGTAATAAAGTCATTACGCGCCACTCGCACAAAGCGGATGAATACCTCGACGTGCTTGAACACGAAATTCGTCAACGTGCTGCATTACTTGTGGGTCGCACCGTGACGCAATTGCATTTTGGTGGTGGTACACCGACGTTTCTCTCTGAAAAGCAAATCACGCGTGTAATGAGCCTGCTACGCCAAGAGTTTACTTTTAGTAGCGATGCTGAAATCAGTATCGAGGTTGACCCGCGTGAAATCGAGCTGACCATGCTGGATCATCTGCGTAGTGAAGGCTTCAATCGCTTGAGCATCGGTGTGCAGGACTTCAACAAAGAAGTGCAAAAACTGGTGAATCGTGAGCAAGATGAAGAGTTCATCGTTGCGATGGTTGCGCGCGCAAAAGAGTTAGGCTTTCGTTCGACGAACCTAGATTTGATTTACGGTTTACCGAAGCAGACCAAAGAATCTTTTGCCAAGACTCTAGAACAAGTGCTAGAGATGCAGCCGGGCCGTCTATCCGTGTTTAACTACGCGCACATGCCACAGCTATTTGCAGCGCAGCGTAAGATTAAAGACGAAGACCTGCCAAAAGCAGAGGAGAAGATGGCGATTCTGCAAGACACCATCGCGACACTGACTGGTGCTGGCTACCAATTTATCGGTATGGACCACTTTGCTTTGCCGGACGATGAACTTGCTGTTGCCCAGCGCGAAGGTATTTTGCATCGCAATTTCCAAGGCTACACCACACAAGGTGAATGTGACTTGGTTGGCTTTGGTGTTTCTGCAATCTCGATGATCGGCGATGCGTACGCGCAAAACCAGAAAGAGCTGAAGAAATACTACGCTCAAGTCAACGAACTTCGTCACGCTCTATGGAAAGGGGTCTCGCTGGACTCTGATGATTTGCTCCGTCGCGAAGTGATTAAGCAGCTGATTTGTAACTTCAAGTTAGACAAGAAAGCCATTGAGTCTGAGTTTAAAGTGAGGTTTGAACAGTACTTTAAAGAAGATTTGCAGCTACTTCAGACCTTTATTAACGATGAGCTGGTGGAAGTGGATGATAATGAAATTCGTGTGACGCTGCGAGGTCGTTTGTTGATCCGTAATATTTGTATGAGCTTCGATAAATACCTACGAGCAAAGGCACGTCAGCAACAGTTCTCTCGTGTTATTTAATCAGAGATACAGATTCAAGATATAAAAAATGCCAGCAGATGCTGGCATTTTTTTATGTTTTCGCTGGATTTAAGCGCGATCTTTTACTTTTTCTCTCAGTTCCGATTTTTCTGCTTCTGAAAGGAACGCAATCTCAAGGCCATTGATTTGCGCTTGGCGAATCTGGTCTTGGCTCAGGCCAGCGGCTGGTGCCGCTACTTCGTATTCGTATGGCAGTTCGATGCCTTCAACCGCTGGATCGTCAGTGTTCAAACACGCAAGAACGCCATGCTCTAGGAACTGCTTGAGAGGGTGGTTTTCTAGCGTTTCTACCGTACTTGTTTGGTAGTTTGACGTCAGGCAAGATTCAATACCAATGCGGTTTTCTGCTAGGTAATCCATCAGTTTTGGATCGTGAATCGCTTTTACGCCGTGACCGATACGAGTTGCGCCCAGCTCATTGATTGCTTGCCACATGCTCTCTGCACCTGCTGCTTCACCAGCATGGACCGTTACCCCAAGGCCAGCATCGCGTACTTGCTTGAAGTGAGACACAAAGCGATCACCCGGTTGGCCTAGCTCGTCACCCGCAAGGTCAACGGCAACGATGTGATCTTTCTGGCTCAGAATGCCGTCCAGTTCTTGTTGACATGCGTCAGTACCAAATGTACGACTCATGATACCGATCAGGTTGGCTTTCACGCCAAAATCGCGCATACCCGCTTGCACACCGTCCACGACGGCTTCAACAACCCCCGCTACTGGTAGTTTGTGTTTCATCGCCATGTAGTAAGGAGAGAAACGCAGCTCTGCGTAATCGATTTGTGCGTTTAGCGCGTCTTCTACGTTTTCGTACGCGACACGACGACACGCATCTAGATCGCCCAGTACAGCAACACCCCAGTCGAGCTTAGAAAGGAAAGCAACAAGAGAGGGTTCCGCTTCGACAATTTGAACGTGAGGAGTGAGAGACTCAATATCGTACGCTGGTAGGGCAATGCCAAACTTTTGGCCTAGCTCAAGAATCGTTTTAGTACGAATGTTACCGTCGAGGTGACGGTGCAAATCAGTAAGAGGAAGGTTCTTCGTTATCATTTTGTCGATCCGATAGTTATGAACTGGAACAGGGCCCAAACATCATCTGTGACAATACATGGGTAAGATTTGCAGTTAAGTATAAATAACAGTTGGGTAGATTGTCAGTAGAGGATGACTAGGAAATCAACGATTCTCGCTCTTTTCTACTTCATGTTCACCAAATGTGTTGGCCATTCTTCTAGTGGCATAGGGCGGCTGTAGTAGAAGCCTTGCACCTGATTACAGCCTAAAGAGCGCAGTAATTGTGCTTGATTGCTATCCTCGACACCTTCCGCGACGACATTAGTTTTGAGACCTGCTGTGATATTGATGACGGCAGCGACGACTGAACTGTTTAAGTTTTCTTGTGTGAGTTGATTGATGAAGGTGCGATCAATCTTCAAGCAGGTAAACGGCAGAGAGTGGAGGTAACCCAGTGATGAGTAGCCGGTGCCAAAGTCATCTATCGCGATACCAATACCCATTTCACGCAGTTTAGTCATATTTTCTAGTGTGGTCGGTGCGCTATCAATGATACGTGATTCTGTGATCTCTAGTGTGAGGTTACTTGCTGGTAATTTCGTGATATCCAATACGCTTATCACCGTATCAACAAAACTTGGGCAAGATAGTTGATTAACGGAGATATTCACATGCAGTTGGAAGTCCGACGGCCACTGTTTGCTTTCGATCGCTTGGTAAGTGTCGCGACAAGCTTGTAACAGAATCTGTTGGCCGATGGCTTTGATCATGCCGCTTTCTTCCGCGATTGGGATAAAATCTAATGGTGACACCATACCTGAGTCGCTATGCCAACGCGCAAGTGCTTCGGCGCCACACACTGTGCCACTGACGAGATCCACAATCGGTTGGTAATGAGGAATAAACTCTCGGTTTTCAATGCCAGTTTGGATCTTGGTCAGCATTTGCGTACGAAACTTTGAAGCGCTCGCTAGTTCTGGGCTGTAGTGACAAACACCAGTCAGTGAGTCTTGTTTAGCGTAACTTAATGCGATGCTGGCGTTGCGTAACCATAAAGGCATGGTTTCGTTTGGCTGGGTTTGTACAATACCAAGTGAAATCTTCATCACTACATTCTCGCCTTCCACCATAAATGGGGTGGAAAAGAGTTGCTGTAATCGACGCTCGGTTTGTTTAATTTTGGTTTCAGTGTCGACATTTGAGAGAAACACCGCGAACTCATCACCACCAATCCGAGCCAATAATGCGTTGTCACGAAACTGCTGTTTTAGCCTTTCAGCGATGCTGACCAACAACTGGTCGCCGTTGTGATGACCCACACTGTCGTTGATATCTCTAAATTTGTTGATACCAAGTAAAAATAAACTGCCGTGACAAAGATGAGACTGATTTTCACAGATTTCGACCAAACCCTGACGGCTATATAAGCGTGTTAGAGAGTCATAAACTAACTGTTCACGCAATGCTTTGAATGAAGCTCTTAGATTGTTCGCCATTTCATTAAAAGCATGAACCAGTACGGTTGTCTCATACACATAACCAGGCTTTGGCATGCCGCTATCCCAATCCCCATTTGCCAGGTGCTGAGCGGCGGCGGCCGTCGCGTTAATTGGTCTGGTAACTCGGTTGAAAATGATCCAACTGATGGCGATCCCAAATAGGCTTACAATAATGCCAACGAGCCAACTCTCTTGCTGGCTTTTTGGTAACAGGCCGAGAAGCTCGGACTCCGAAATGGAGGTGCCAATAAACCATGTTAAGCCATCTTGGTCTCGATACGGGGTTAGCCGACTGAAAATACGTTGTCCATCATGTTCAAATGAAAAAGTATAAGGTTGCTTGGTGTTGTTGAGATCGAAAGACCGGACGCGGCTCGCACTGATTTTGATGATCGGGTCTGCGTTTTCAGCGGCAAGCAAACGCTGCCCTTTATCCGAAAATTTTGTGCCCCATGAGATGACGCTTCCCGGGCCTGAGTGAGCGATTAAACGATGATCTGGGTCCATGATGTAGACCGACGCTTTAGTGTTGTATTTTAACTCGCGCAGGAATTCGTTGAATGTATTGATACGAATGTCTGTCACCAAAACACCAGCAAATTGGTCGTGTTTGTACACCGGCGTCATGGCTGATAGCGTAATATCCTGGCGTTCATCAGCGTTGGTATAAATTTCAGACCAAGTGGCGTTTTGGCTCTCTGCAACGGGCTTATACCATGGGCGAGTGCGAGGATCGTATTGGGAGATAACCGTTCGAATGTTGTTACTCACATGGTTGGTTCCATAAATAACCAGATCACCATCGGTGTGGCGATCTTGCACCATTAAGGTGTAATCGTCGGAAAGTTCGCGGCGAAAGCCTGCAAAGTCGCCGTTTTCTGAACCAAATGCGATTACATCCAACTGCGGTATCGATTGGTAAAGATTTTTGAATGCACTTAGCAGGTAGTTTTGAATGTCTGAGGTATCGTGAGGGCGATAAAGGTTGTGATAGCTGACGTTGTGCGCGAGAGCCATAACCGCAGTAAAAGGCTTACGTAGATAGCTATTGAGGTGGTCGTGGACACTTTCGGTTAACACGGAAAGTTGCTTGTCACTGATATCCGTGACCACTTCTTCGTAACTTTGTTTTTGGACGTAGACAATGACACCGATCGCCAGTAAGAAGATCATGACAAATGGAATCAGAACAGCAGTACGCAGTGTAATTTGAGTCGTAGCAGTAGACATCGCCTAATCACATAGATGGTGGTGCGCCACAATTGTACTGATGTTTTTATTAATATCGAGTGACAAACGACGCTCGTTGTTAACGCACCACGTAAGTGATTGTCAGTACAATTCTTTTAATTTTCTGGTGAGTGTATTTCGCCCCCAGCCTAATACTTTAGCGGCATCTTGCTTATGACCTTTAGTGTGCTCTAAGGCTGCTTCTAATAAAATGCGTTCAAATTCTGGTAAAGCGTAAGAAAGTAGTTCTTTATCTCCTGCTGCGAGTGAATGCCGTGCCCAATCCGCCAATTGTTCTTGCCAACTACCATGTGCAGAGTCTGAAATGGATTTTTTCTCTTCGAGTAGTTCGCTTGGCAAGTCATTTGGTAACACTTCGCTACCACTGGCCATAACGGTTAACCAACGGCAAATATTCTCTAATTGACGAACGTTGCCAGGCCAATCAAGGCGGTTAAGAATCTCCACGGTCGATGGGTGGAGAGTTTTTGTTTCCACACCAAGCTCATCAGCCGCACGGATAAGAAAATGCTGTGTAAGCTTTTCAATGTCTTGCTTACGCTCACGCAGTGCCGGGATCTGCACGCGAATCACGTTTAAGCGATGAAAGAGGTCCTCACGGAAGTCACCTTCTTGCACCAGCTTTTCTAAGTTCTGGTGTGTTGCCGCGACAATTCGTACATCGACACTGATCGGAGAGTGACCGCCCACTCGATAAAACTGCCCGTCAGCTAGAACGCGTAGCAAACGAGTTTGAATGTCCAATGGCATGTCGCCGATTTCGTCTAAAAATAGAGTGCCGCCATTGGCTTGTTCGAATCGTCCTTGACGAACATTGTTTGCCCCCGTAAACGCGCCTTTTTCGTGGCCAAACAGTTCTGATTCAATCAAGTCTTTGGGAATTGCCGCCATATTGAGCGCAATGAAAGGTTTGTTAGCACGTGGACTGTGACGGTGCAGTGCATGAGCAACGAGTTCTTTACCCGTGCCCGATTCACCGTTAATCAAGACTGAAATAGAGGAGCGAGAAAGACGACCAATGGCGCGAAACACCTCTTGCATCGCTGGTGCTTCACCGATAATTTCAGGCGTTTCTGCTGGAATGTCTTCTGGAGAGAGCTGCTCGCGTTTGTTTTCGTGGCTGTGTGCAATGGCTCGTTCAACCAGAGTTAAAGTTTCATCAATATCAAAAGGTTTTGGTAAATATTCAAAAGCACCTTTTTGGTACGCATTCACTGCCGCATCTAAATCTGAATGCGCGGTCATGATAATCACGGGAAGGTCTGGGTAATCGCGCTGTACTTGCTTTAGTAGCTCCAACCCATCAATACCTGGCATGCGAATGTCTGATACTAGAACATCCGGCACTTCGCGTTCGAGCGCCATTAACACGCTTTCTCCATCGGCATAGGTTTCACATTTGATGTTGGCAGAGGAGAGTGTTTTCTCCATTACCCAGCGAATTGAACTGTCGTCATCAACGACCCAAACATATCCTTTACTCATGTAGTAATCCTTGCAGCAAACCGAAAAACTGACGCGACTTGAAGTCCATTAGCGCACTCAGATCGGCAGATAAATAGTAAATGTTGTGTGACCAGGCCAGCTTTCTACGTCTATTTTTCCATTGTGCTGGTCGATCAAATTTTGCGAAATAGATAGCCCTAATCCAGTTCCTCCCTCGCGGCCACTGACCATGGGATAGAACAGCGTGTCTTGTAGTTCCGGTGGAATACCTGGGCCGTTGTCTGTGATTTCGACACGAGCAGCGAGTTTACAGCGTTTGCCGTGAATATTGGCTTGATGCACCGTTCTGGTGCGAATGGTTATTTTCCCGTGCTCTTGATGGCTAAGAATTTGTGCGGCGTTGCTGACGATATTAAGCATTGCCTGCTCGATTTGGTCTGTATCCATCAAAATCTCTGGCAAGCTTGGGTCATAATCTCGTTCAATGATGATTGAGCGTTGTGACTCTAATTCAACCAGTTGGCGAACCTTTTCAAGAATTTGGTGCAGATTCTCTTGTGTCTTCTTACCTGGCTTTTGCGGTCCTAGTAATCGATCCACGAGCGCCCTTAAACGGTCTGCTTGCTCAATGATGATGTGTGTATATTCGGTGAGAGAGGGCTCTGGCAGCATTTTTTCTAGCAATTGCGCCGCACCGCGTAAGCCGCCAAGCGGATTTTTAATCTCATGTGCAAGCCCTCGGACTAACAGCTTCGCTGCTTGTTGTTGGGCGTGTTGGTTCAGTTCTTGAGAGAGTCGGCGCTGCTGATCAATTTTGCGCATCTCGACCAGAAGCATCAACTGCTTTTGCCAAGTGATAGGGCTAACCGTCACCTCTAGCATTAAAGGGCGGCCATCAACAACGAAAGTGACGTCACTGTCGGTGATGCTTTGGCCACTTTGCAACGGTTGAGTGAGCAGCGCGAGATCCAGCGACGCATGCTGAATCAATTGAGAAAGTGATTGTTCAATAATTCGTTTGGCGCTTTGAGAAAACAGCAATTCGGCAGCCGGATTGGCATAACGGATGGCCAATCCATCATCAAGAATCAGCGTTGCTGTCACCATATTGTTGAGAATGGCACTAGGAAGACTGGTATCCACATTACGTCCTTGTTTTGCTTTAAGATTGTGCGATGCACAATAATGGTGCAATTGAACGTTAAGTATGGCGAATAAATCTTAGAAGAAAAAGTGAAAAGCATCGCTGTGATGTAATTTTTTTCACCAGATATTCTATTTTGCCCCTTTTACGGTCGGCTTAACACTTGCTCTATGTAAATGCACCGTTATAGGGCTAGTAGATGCAATAAGCTTGCCGCTTCTTTTCGCGTGCACAGCAAGTGTGTGAGTGCCTCGGTCAATATTGTTTAACTGCCACACTATATGGTTTTGTGGTGCACCATAAGGTTTTCCATCGAGTAACAATTGCAATTGCTCACCGATACCAAGCTTGCGATTGGTTTCTAATTGAATATTGATGATGCCTCGATTGCTGCGGATGGTCTCGTTGTGCTTGGGAGTCAGCATCGAGAGTTGTAATGGGAGAGGCTGATCGGTTGTTTTCTCTGGCTTGTTTTGTGATGCAGTAGATGGCGTAGTCTGAGGTGCGAGCGATTCAGTACTTTCTACCTCAGGAGCTGGTGCGCTGGCTTCAAGGTTTGGCAGTGCGATCGCTTTTGCTCCTTTGTTTGGCGTATCACTAAAGTGAACCACGCCATTTTCATCTACCCACGTATACGCGACCTGCGCGAAGGCGATAGAGGCGATTAACAATCCGCTGAGTGCACACAGTGATGGAATAAGCTGAACTTTCATTGCTCACCTTCTCTTGTTCGATGATTTCACGTTTCAATGGCTTAGCTCTTTGACCTGTAAGGAAAAATTCTAAGTGTACTTTTATTATCCTCTCATGTTAAACGTCGAAGCTTGACTGGCGAATACAAAAAAGGCCCGCCTGCGAGGCGAGCCTAATATTTTATTGCTGTGTTTACATTTTACACAGTGTCGACCTTACACAGAGTAGTAAAGTTCGAACTCAACAGGGTGAGTTGTCATGTTCACACGCTCTACGTCCTGAGACTTAAGGTCGATGTATGAATCGATGAAGTCGTCAGAGAATACGCCGCCCGCTGTTAAGAACTCACGATCAGCATCTAGCTCTGCTAGCGCGTCTTTTAGTGAGTATGCAACAGTTGGGATTTCTGCTGCTTCTTCAGCTGGAAGATCGTAAAGGTCTTTATCCATCGCTTCGCCTGGGTGGATCTTATTCTTGATACCGTCAAGACCAGCCATAAGCATTGCTGCGAAACATAGGTATGGGTTCGCCGCTGGGTCACCGAAACGAACTTCGATACGACGTGCTTTCGGGCTTGGTACCACTGGGATACGGATTGAAGCAGAGCGGTTACGCGCTGAGTAAGCTAGCATTACTGGTGCTTCGAAGCCTGGTACAAGACGTTTGTACGAGTTGGTTGATGGGTTAGCGAATGCGTTGATTGCACGAGCGTGTTTGATGATACCACCGATGTAGTAAAGCGCCATTTCAGATAGACCGCCGTACTTGTCACCAGCAAATAGGTTTACGCCATCTTTTGCTAGAGACTGGTGAACGTGCATACCGCTGCCGTTGTCGCCAACAAGTGGTTTAGGCATAAACGTCGCTGTTTTACCAAACGCGTGAGCAACGTTGTGTACAACGTACTTGTAGATTTGGATTTCGTCAGCTTTGGTTGTTAGCGTGTTGAAACGAGTTGCGATTTCGTTTTGACCCGCCGTTGCCACTTCGTGGTGGTGCGCTTCAACAACAAGACCCATTTCTTCCATTACTAGACACATAGCAGAACGGATGTCTTGAGATGAATCTACTGGAGCTACTGGGAAGTAACCACCTTTAACGCCTGGACGGTGACCTTTGTTACCTTCTTCGTAGTCAGAACCTGTGTTCCATGCCGCTTCTACGTCGTCGATTTTGAAGAAAGAGCCTGACATGTCTGTCGAGAACTTCACGTCATCAAATAGGAAGAATTCTGGCTCAGGACCGATAAGTACAGTATCTGCAACACCAGTAGAACGCATGAAGTCTTCAGCGCGTTTTGCGATAGAGCGTGGGTCACGGTCGTAGCCTTGCATTGTTGCAGGCTCTAAGATGTCACAACGGATATTTAGTGTTGCGTCTTCCGTGAATGGGTCAAGCACAGCAGAAGATGCGTCAGGCATCATTACCATGTCTGATTCGTTGATACCTTTCCAGCCAGCAACTGATGAACCATCGAACATTTTACCTTCTTCGAAGAAGTCTGCGTCGATTTGGTGAGCAGGGATCGAAATGTGCTGCTCTTTACCTTTTGTATCAGTGAAGCGTAGGTCAACAAACTTAACTTCGTTTTCTTGGATCAGCGATAGAACGTTTTCTACTGACATCTTGGATAACCTCCAGTGTTAATAAGCGGTAAAAGCTCGATTTATGAATTATTCATGAAACCTGGCATTGATTAATCAATTTGACTTTTCATTAATCGATGCTGTTTTAACTAAAGCCAAAACCGTGCCAAAAAAAATATTCCATTAATTTCAAGCAATTGTGTTTTTGAATGCTAGTTTGGTGCAGTTGCTTGCACCAAAATGATCTTTGATTGCACTATTATGGTGCTAAAAATCATTGTTGCACCATAATGTGACAGGTACATTGCGTATTCAGCCCAGTTTTTGAGCAAGAGTCAATTTGAATTATGCATCGATTAGAATAAAGTTGCGTTTAATCAATTCGTTCTGAGGAAGAAAATGGGCATTAAGCGTAAAAATCGCAGAAATGCTCGGGAGTAGATCACATATTTCTAGGCTTTTTGCTAAAATCTGGTACATTATGGCCGTTTTTTTAATCAGCAAATGTCGCCAGAGAGCACCCGTTCTCAGCGTGGGGGCATTTCATCTATCTAAGTGAATCAATATCCATGGCTACTCCACAGATTGATAAATTAAGAAATATCGCGATCATCGCGCACGTTGACCACGGTAAAACCACGTTGGTTGACAAGCTGCTACAACAATCAGGCACGCTTGAGTCTCGCGGTGAAGCTGAAGAGCGAGTCATGGACTCGAACGACATCGAGAAAGAGCGCGGTATTACCATTCTTGCTAAAAACACAGCAATCGACTGGAACGATTACCGTATCAACATCGTAGATACTCCGGGACACGCGGACTTCGGTGGTGAAGTTGAGCGTATCATGTCGATGGTAGACTCTGTACTACTTATCGTTGACGCAGTTGATGGTCCAATGCCTCAAACGCGTTTCGTAACACAAAAAGCGTTTGCTCACGGTCTAAAACCAATCGTTGTAATCAACAAGATTGACCGCCCTGGCGCACGTCCTGATTGGGTTATGGACCAAGTGTTCGACCTGTTCGACAACCTAGGTGCAACTGATGACCAGCTAGACTTTAAAGTAGTTTACGCATCAGCACTTAACGGTTGGGCTTCTCTAGAAGAAGGCGAAACTGGCGAGAACATGGAACCACTATTCCAAACTATCGTTGATGTTGTTGACGCGCCAAATGTTGACCTTGATGGTCCACTACAGATGCAAGTTTCTCAGCTAGACTACAGCTCTTACGTTGGTGTTATCGGCGTGGCTCGCGTAACTCGTGGTAGCGTTAAACCAAACCAGCAGGTAACCATTATTGGTGCTGACGGTAAAACTCGCAACGGTAAAGTGGGTACAGTAATGGGCTACCTTGGCCTAGAGCGTCACGAAGTGGAACAAGCTAACGCGGGTGATATCATCGCAATCACTGGTCTTGGCGAGCTGAAAATTTCTGACACTATCTGTGCACAAAACGCAGTAGAAGCATTACCACCATTGTCTGTTGATGAACCAACAGTAACGATGACGTTCCAAGTAAACACGTCCCCATTCGCGGGTAAAGAAGGTAAGTTCGTAACGTCACGTAACATCCTTGAGCGTCTTGAGAAGGAATTGGTACACAACGTTGCACTACGCGTTGAGCAAACAGACGATCCAGATAAATTCCGCGTATCAGGTCGTGGTGAACTTCACCTTTCTATCCTGATCGAAAACATGCGTCGTGAAGGCTTCGAGCTAGCAGTATCTCGTCCAGAAGTAATCATCAAAGAAGAAGATGGTCAGTTGATGGAACCGTTCGAAACGGTAACTATCGACGTAATGGAAGAGCACCAAGGCGGCATCATGGAGAACATCGGCCTACGTAAAGGTGAGCTGAAAGACATGTCTCCAGACGGTAAAGGTCGTGTACGTATGGACTTCGTTATGCCATCACGTGGTCTGATCGGTTTCCAAACGGAATTCATGACACTGACTTCAGGTTCAGGTCTTCTTTACCATACGTTTGATCACTACGGCCCTCACAAAGGCGGTAACATCGGTCAACGTGTAAACGGTGTACTAATCGCGAACGCGATGGGTAAAGCGCTAACTAACGCACTGTTCAACCTTCAAGAGCGTGGTCGTCTATTTATCGGTCACGGTGTTGAAGTTTACGAAGGTATGGTTATCGGTATTCACAGCCGTGACAACGACCTAACGGTAAACGCACTGAAAGGTAAGCAGCTAACCAACGTTCGTGCATCAGGTACAGATGACGCACAGGTTCTTACTCCGCCAATCAAGATGACTCTTGAGCAAGCACTAGAATTCATCGATGACGACGAGCTAGTAGAAGTAACGCCTGAAAGCATCCGTATCCGTAAGAAGTTCCTAACGGAAAGCGACCGTAAGCGTGCTTCTCGTGGCGCGAAATAATTTTCGTTAAGCGATTCAATTAAGAAGAAGCCTCGAGTTATGCTCGGGGCTTTTTGTTTTCAGCCCTAAACCACCTACTTCAGTAGGTGGTTATCATCCGTTTCGGCTTTGCCTGTAAAACTACTCA